>JAITEO010000027.1 GCA_031281985.1 Zoogloeaceae bacterium
GTTTCATTTGACTCTCCATGTGATCACCTTGAATGCAATGTCGGGATTCATCAACATTGATAGCCGATTTCTTTTGCGCGGCGATAGGTCACGAAGGCGATGACAAGGCTCGCCGCGCCACGAACGTCCCAGCTTGCGGGAATGGTCAGGACGCTTCCTGGTGTATATAGACATGCTCATGGATCTCGACAATCGCCGTGTCCTCCAGGAGATCGATCTCTACGTAACCATCGTGTTCGGAGAATATGGCGGCCACGGACTTTTCTGGACGGATGAGCGCGAACGCATAACAAAAGCGCGTGACTTTTCCCGTTGATTCACGTATCTCCACAAACCTGGATGGAGAGAAATCGGTAGCAGAAATTCCGCGGTTCACAATCTCTTCGGCAGGACGCCCAAGCCTTTGAGCGAGTTCAGGCGCCCAGTCCTCGATGATTTTCTGCCAGTGACGAGGTTGTCTCATGGTATCCCGACGCTCAGCACGGCATGGCGAGCGCATAGCGCAGAACCGCGTGTCCCATCCTCTTGATTCCATTCATCCTTGAACTCCATGTCGGAAACCAAATCCACCATATCTCCCAGTACCCAGGGCATCTTTGCCGACGGCATTGTAACACAAGGGCTACGTGTCCGTATGTCCATTGGCGCAAACGGCGCGAGAGAAGAAGCGGACAGCGGCGCGCTTGGGAGAGGGGGCAGTCACGCGGTCTTGTGGGCGCACGCAGTGCGCCCCTGGATCGTGCAGATGGTAGTGGGTTACGTTGCCTTTCCCCCAAAAAAGGGCAGGCTTTGCCTGTCCTTTTTTGCTGATCGAAACCGGCAAAAAGTGGTTTCTTACTTTTTGACGCTTTCTATATTCGCGCCAAAGTCTTGAGGGCCTGGCGGATGCCTTCGGTGGTGGAGAGGTCGGGCGGCAGGGGGCGGGTTGCGGCGAGGGCTTCCTTTTCGGAGTAGCCCAGCGCCAGCAGGGCGTTCAGCACGTCATCCGTGGTGGCGGTGTTTGGCGTGGCGTTGCCGCTGCCGCCGTCGAGGGCGGCGGGGAGTTTGCCCTTGAGTTCCAGCAGCAGGCGTTCGGCGGTTTTCTTGCCGATGCCGGGGACGCGGGTGAGCAGTCCGCTTTCCTGGCGCGCCACGGCGGCGGAAAGATCCGCGACCGACAGGCCGGAAAGCACCGCCAGCGCCGTGCGCGCGCCCACACCGGAAATCTTCAGCAACTGGCGAAAGGCGGCGCGTTCATCGGCTGCGCCGAAACCGTAGAGAAACTGCCCGTCCTCGCGCAGGACATGGTGAATCAGCAGCGTGACCGGCTCATTCAAGGCGGGTAGGTTGTAGAACGTGCTCATCGGCACGTCGATTTCGTAGCCGACGCCGCCCACGTCGAGCAGGATTTGCGGCGGATTTTTTTCGGCCAGCAGGCCGGAGAGTCGTCCTATCATGATCCTTCCAATGCCTTGATGCGTTTTGCCATGCCTCCCAGGCCGGCGTGCGCGTGACAGATGGCGGCGGCCAGCGCGTCCGAGGCGTCCGCCTGCGGCGCGCCGGAAAGATGCAAGAGACGCATGACCATGTGTTCCACCTGTTTTTTCGCCGCCTTCCCTTGTCCCACCACCGCCTGCTTGATTTGCAGCGCCGTGTATTCCGCAACCGGCAGCTTTCCGGCCACCAGCGCGGCAATGACCGCGCCGCGCGCCTGTCCCAACAGTAGGGTGGAATGCGGATTCACATTGACGAACACCTTCTCCGCCACGGCTTCATCCGGCGCGTAACGCGCCATGACCTCGCCCACGCCGGCAAACAGCGTGGCAAGGCGTTCCGGCAGGCTCTTTTGCGCGCTGGAGCGGATGCAGCCGCTGGCGACATAGCGCAGGGCCGCGCCCTCCTTGTCGATGACGCCAAAGCCGGTCACGCGCAGACCGGGATCGATGCCGAGGATACGCATGTCGAAGAACGCAATAAAGGGAACATACGGAACCCGCAAAAAATAGAGAAAGACATGCGACGGTTTCGTTGCCGCCGCATGTTTGTCGATGTTGCCAATGGCCGGTTACAGGTTCAACAGCGTCCGGGTGTGGTGGGCGATCATCCATTCCTCGTTGGTGGGGATGACCAGCACGTCGATGGTGCTTTCCGGGGCGCTGATGCGGATGTGGCGGCGCTCGTTGGCCTCGGAATCGAGCCGGATGCCCAGCCATGCGGAAAGCAGGGTAACGCGACGGCGGATTTCGGCGGAATTCTCGCCGATGCCGCCGGTGAACACCAGCGCGTCCAGCCCCCCCGCGGCGGCGGCCATGGAACCGATTTCACGGGCGATGCGGTAGCAGAACAGATTGACCGCTTCCTGCGCTTCCGGCTTGTCGCTGGCGAGCAGCGTGCGCATGTCCTGGCTGATGCCGGAAACGCCGAGCAGGCCGGATTCCTTGTACAGCAGGGTGGTGATTTCCTTGGCGTTCATGCCCTTGTTTTCCATCAGGTAGAGCAACACGCCGGGGTCGATGGCGCCGACGCGCGTACCCATGACAAGGCCATCCACCGCCGTGAAGCCCATGGTGGTCGCCACGCCCTTGCGTCCCACCATCGCCGCCATGCTCGCGCCATTGCCGAGGTGGGCAATGACGACGCGGCCTTCGGCGCGTGGCGAGTGTTCCGGCAGGACGCGCGCGATGTATTCGTAGGAAAGACCGTGGAACCCGTAGCGGCGCACGCCTTCTTCGGTGAAGGCGCGCGGCAGGCCGAAAATCTGCGCCTCGTCGGGCTGGGTGCGGTGGAAGGCGGTATCGAAACAGCCGACCTGCGGCACGTCGGGCATGAGGGACGAGATGGCGTAGATGCCCGCCAGATTGTGCGGCTGGTGCAAGGGCGCCAGCGGGATGAAGTTCGTGAGTTCTTCGAGCGTGCGCCCTTCCAGGCGCACGGGCTTGGAAAAAAGCTGTCCGCCGTGCACGACGCGATGGCCGACGGCGATGATTTTCCAGTCGGCGGCTTCGCCGGTGAACCAGGAAAGCAGGTAATCAAAGGCTTTCTGGTGGTCGGGATTGGCGATCGGCAGGTCGTTGTTGGCGATCTTTTCCCCTTCCTTGTTCTTGGCGACCAGTTTGGCGACCGGGGTGCCGATGCCGTCGATTTGTCCGGAAATGACCGCCGCGTCCCCCAGGGTTTTTTCCACGATGGGGAAAAGCGCGAACTTGATGGAGGAAGAACCGGCGTTGATGGTGAGAATGGCTTGACTCATGGTGATTAGCTCCTGTTCTTCTGGCTGTTGGCGTGGGCGATCAGGGCCGCGATGACGCAGGACGCCGTGCGCGTCTCGGCGCTGTCGGCGCGGGAAGTGAGGATGACCGGCGCTCTCGCGCCGAGCACGACGCCCGCCGTCAGGGCGTTGGCCAGGTATTCGAGCTGCTTGAACAGCACGTTGCCGACTTCCAGGTTGGGCACCATGAAGATGTCGGCCTGTCCGGCGACGGACGAGACGATGCCCTTGACGGCGACGGCTTCCGGCGACACGGCGTTGTCGAAGGCCAGCGGCCCATCGAGCAGGCCGCCCTTGATCTGCCCGCGATCCGCCATCTTGCACAGCGCGGCGGCTTCGAGGGTGGCGGGCATCTTGGGATTGACGGTTTCCACGGCGGCGAGAATGGCCACCTTGGGCGTGCCGATGCCGAGCACCTTGCCCAAGTCGATGGCGTTCTGGATGATGTCCGCCTTTTCTTCCAGCGAGGGCGCGATATTGACGGCGGCGTCGGTAATCAGCATGAGACGGGGATAGGTCGGCACATCCATGACGAAGACGTGGCTGATGCGGCGGCTGGTGCGGAAATTGTTGGCGCGGGTGACGACGGCGCCCATCAGTTCGTCGGTGTGCAGGCTGCCCTTCATCAGCGCGCCGCTTTCCCCGTCGCGCGTCAGGGCTACGGCGGTGTTGGCGGCGTCGAGGCTATCCTTGACATTGACGATGCGAAAGCCCTTGAGGTCGAAGCCGAATTCTTCCGCCACCGCGCGGATCTTCGTTTCCGGGCCAACGAGAATGGGATGGATGATATCGGCTTCTGCCGCCATCAGCGGGCCGCGCAGGGATTCCTTGTCGCAGGGATAGGCCACGGCGACGGGAATCGGCGGAATATCCTTGGTGCGTTGGATCAGACGTTGCAGGCGTTCTTTTTTGTCTGCCAGGGGGGTAGGATCATTTTGCATAGCAAACTCCAGGTGAGAAAGAAAAATCAGGGGCAATCCGCCGAAAGCCGCGGGCGAAGGTTTTTTTCATCGTCCCAACATGCTGCCCAGCGCCGCCCTGAACACGCATATTAACCCGAATGCGCGACAAAGAGCAGACTGCGACGGGATGAATTCGGACGCGATGAAAAGCGGAGAATGTCATGTCAATAAAAAAGCGCGGCCAAACTCCCTTTGCAGGGTGCAAGCCCTTTGCTGGGTGCACTCCCTCCCCTGACAAGGGGAGGGCTGGGGAGGGGTTTGCGGCAGTGGGGCAGACACCAAGGTTCAATGCAGACCGAGCCGCCGCAAACCCCCTCATTCCCCCCTTGTCAGGGGGGAGGCAAACCGCGCGCCCAAGATACGCCCAGCCTTGGGAAACCAGCAAGGGCAGGGGCAATTGACCTCCTCCGCTTTTCATTGCGCCCTCCTCCTATCCTCCCAACCAGCGTCGGCAAATGCCGCCGATGCGGGCAAAGAGTCCTGGCGCGTTGGTTTCTTCGCTGGCGTCGATTGCCACGGCGCGCTGGGTTTGCAGAAGTTGCGGCGTGACGGCGAGCGTTTGGGATTGGCGCAGGGCGCTCTGGATGTAGAAGCCGACCTGGGTGGCCTTGCAGGGCAGGGTGGCGAGGCGAAAGACCCGGCCCTGGTTGATGAGCGAAATCACCTCGTTGGCGTCGGCCTTGTGCACGAGCGCGACGGTCAAAAGCGCGGGCATGTCGCGTTTCAGGAGCTTGAAGGCCAGGGCTTCCTCGTGGGCGGCGTCCACGCTCTCGAAATGCGCGACGAATACCATCACGCGCTGTTGGGTAAAGAGATTCAGCGTCTCCTCCAGCGAGGCGGCGAGAAGGATGTCGATGCCCGCGGGCTGCGTGCGCCGGATCTGCTCGAACAGGGTGCGGTTGCTCGTCTTGATGAGTACGCTGCCCTGGGTGCAGGTTCCGGGAGGCGTCGCGGCATTTCTATCCGGCTCCACGGCGGAACCTTCCGCGCCTTCCGGTGTTTTCGCCTGTCTTGCCAGTTCGTCGAGCAAGGCGGCGGGCGTGGCTTCCAGTTGGCGGGCGACTTCCATCGCGTCCTTGACGACGGCCAGGAGTTCGGCGTTGCCCCAGGGTTTGTTCAGAAAGCGGAAAACCTCGCCCTCATTGACGGAATCGATGATGGCGCGCAGGTCGGAAAAGCCGGTGAGCAGGATGCGCACGCTGGCCGGGGAGATGGCGCGCGC
>JAITEO010000046.1 GCA_031281985.1 Zoogloeaceae bacterium
CCTTGGAACCCTGCGCCTCGCTGACCAGGCGGATGATTCCGGCAAGGAGCGTATGCGTGCCCACGCCGGTCGCCTGGCAGCGCAAGAGGCCATCGCCATTCACGGTCGCGGCATAGACCGGCGCGCCCGCTTCCTTTGCCACGGGCATGGCTTCGCCGGTCAGCATGGATTCATTGACGTGCGAATTGCCGGAGAGCACTTCGCCATCCACCGGCAGGGCTTCCCCGGCGCGCACGACAAAGATGTCGCCGGGAATCAGTTCCGCGACCGGCGTCTCGATGAGTTCGCCCGCGCGCTCCACACGCGCCGTCTGCGGTTGCAGACGCGCCAGGGATTCGATGGCGGCGGCGGTTTTTTCCTTGGCGCGGGCTTCCAGGAGCTTGCCCAGCAACACGAGGGTGATGACGCTTGCCGAAGCCTCGAAATAGACGTGGTAGTGGGCGAGCGCGGCCAGCGTCTCCACCGTGCTGTAGCCCCCCAGCGTGATCACCGTGCTGTAGCCCCAGGCCATGCTGGTGCCCAGGGCGACCAGCACGTCCATGTTGCCCGTGCCGCCGCGCAGGGCGGAGAAGCCGCCGCGATAGAAGCGCCAGCCGATCCAGAATTGCACGGGGGTTGCCAGGATGAATTGCAGCCAGCGCGGCAGGAGGTCATGGTGCGCGCCGTCGCCCGCGAACATGAACGGCATCTGCGCCACCAGCGGCAGGGTGAGGAGGAGGGCGATGAAAAAGCGGCGCTTTTCTTCCTTTCGCGTGGCCGCCTGCTGGCGTTTTTCCGCTTCCCGCGTCTCCGGCGTGGATACGGTGGCGGTAAAGCCGGTCTTTCTGACCGTCTCGATCAATTGCTCGACGGCGATGGCTTGCGGCGTAAAGCGCACATAGGCGCGCTCGGCGGCGAAGTTTACCGCCGCCTCGACGCCCGCGAGCTTATTGAGCTGGCGCTCCACGCGCGCGGCGCAGGCGGCGCAGGCCAGGCCGCTCAAGGCCAGTTCCACCGTCTGCCGGGCGGATGCCTCGTCCGGAGAAACTTCCCATGTTTCCAGTATTGCTGTTGTCATTACGATGTCCAGGAATTCAAAGTGGTTCAAAGTGGTTTGCCGGGTTCAAGCAGGTTTGGAGCCGGTTGCGCATGAACAGGGTGAAACGGCCGTTTCCGCGCGGATGGCGGAGAGGATCGGGCAGCCTTCCAGCGGGCCGCAGCCGGGGCAGGCCGCCACCAGGCTGGCGAGCCGCGCGCGGATGGTTTCAAGGCGCGCGATCTCTTTTTCGATTTCGCCCAGGCGACGGCTGGCGCGCGCCTTTACTCCTGCCACGCCGTATTCGGCATCGGACGAGAGGTTCAGGAGATCGACGATTTCCTCCAGGCTGAACCCCAGTTCCTTGGCGCGCAGGATGAAATGCACCTGCCCGACCGCTTCCTCGTCATACTCGCGGTATCCCGAGGCGCGCCGCGGCGGACGCGGCAGCAGCCCCTCATGCTCATAATAGCGCAAGGTGTCCGGCGACACGCCGGTTTTTCTCGCCAATTCCCCGATCGGCATGCGCCGGACGCGGTTTTCGCCATATATCCTGTTCATGATGCAGACTCCATGAGTTCCTGGTGCCAGGCAATCAAAAGTGGAAAAAAACCTTTCCAGACGAAGCGAGGCCGAACGCCCTCCCCTGATACGGGGAGGGCTGGGGAGGGGTTTGGCGGCAGTGGAGCGAGCGCCAAGGTTTCAATACAGGCTGAACCGCCGCAAACCCCCCTCAATCCCCCCTTGTCAGGGGGGAGGAAAATTACGCTCCCTTGGTACGCCCAGGCTAAGCTCAATCTTTGCAAACCCGTAACGGCGGGTCTATTGGGGGTCGATATTGCTTGGAGATTCTCCCCTTTGCATCGTACCCGCCGCAAGGCATTGAAAGACAGAAAGTAAGGAAGTAAGATAGCGCGATTTCCAGAAAACAAGGAATGTGCAAAGATGCTTGCCAAACTCACCGCGAAGAACCAGATCACCTTGCCGAAAGCCGCCATTTCCCGTGTTGCCGCGACAGAATACTTCGATGTCGCCGTCGAAAACAATCGCATCATCCTGACGCCGGTACAGGTACGGCAAGCGGACGCCGTGCGCGAAAAGCTGGCGCAGTTGGGCATCCGCGAGCAGGATGTCGAGGATGCCGTGGATTGGGCGCGTCGATGACACAACGGCTTGTCCTGGACACCCGCATCGTGCTCTCGGCGCTCCTCTTCACCACGGGGCGTCTGGCCTGGATACGGCATGCCTGGCAGCAGGACCGCCTGCAGCCGCTGGTTTGCCGGGAGACGGCGCATGATCTGCTCTGCGCGCTCTCCTATCCAAAATTCAAACTTTCGGCGGCGGCGCGACAGGATTTGCTGCACGATTTCCTGCCCTCTGCGGAAGTGGTCGCCTTGCCGACGCCCTGGCCCGACCTGCCCGCCTGCCGTGACGCAAGGGATCAGATGTTCCTGGCGCTGGCCTACGCGGGCAAGGCAGACGCGCTGGTCACGGAAAGCGCGGCGCTCCTCGCCATGCGGGAGGTGTTTTCGGGAATATGGATGGCGGATGAATTGAAGGCACAGATGGCGGGGCCTTGATTTTGGGCATCCGAATTTTTGCTCTTCCATCATTGTTTTTGCTCTTCCATCATTATCCCTCCCACTTCCAGTCTTCGAGATTCAGCACTTGGTCATGGAAAGCGGCGACGCTTTCCCGGTGCGCGACGCTGAGGATGGTGGTATTGGGTAGCCGTTCCCTGAGCAGACCATACATCGCGGCCTCGTTGGCGGGGTCGAGCGAGGCGGTGGATTCATCGAGAAAGAGCCAGTCCGGTTTGTGCAAAAGCACACGGGCAAAGGCCAGACGTTGCTGTTCGCCGGGCGAGAGGCGTTTATCCCATTGGTCGTATTCTTCCAGGTCACGAATCAGCGATTCCA
>JAITEO010000101.1 GCA_031281985.1 Zoogloeaceae bacterium
CCTGATCCCTGATCCCTGATCCCTGACCTCTGCCCCCCCTGATCACCAGATCTTCCACCACGGCTTGTTTTCGGTTTTTGCCTTTTCCTGGGCGCGGTAGTCTTCCAGGCGTTTGAGGATGGCGGCTTCCAGGGTTTCGTCGCGGTCTTCGCCGCGCGCGCGGTTGAGTTCCAGGGCGCGTTCGTAGTGCGGGAGGGCTTCCGCGTACTGTTTGCAGCCGTGCATCAAATCGCCGCTGGCGGCGTGCACCATGGCGTCCTCGCTCACTTCCACCTGCGCCTTGATGTGCCGCCACAGCGTCATGCACTTGTCCGCGTGGGAACGGAACATGTAGCAGGCCACTTCCAGCCGCGCGCGCAAGAATTCATTGGACAGGCGCTTTTCCGCCTTTCCCTTGCCGCCCCCGCCATTTCTCCGCTGCCAGCTCAGCAGGCGCTTCAGCCAGACGGCGATTTCCTCGTCACGCCCCATGCGGTACAGCGCCTTGGCGACCCGGCTGGCGTATTGATTGGGATCGTGACGGCTGTACCCGTAGCGCGCCGCATAATGCCAAAGCTGTTCCGCCGCTTCGGCGATATTGGCGTTGTCCTCCAGGTTCCAGTAGCAATCCAGTATGCCTTGGTAATGTTCGGCGAAGGGGCTGGCGGCAATTCCCAGGCGGTGCAGCGTGATGGCTTCCGAATAGCGCGCGTCCGCGCGGTACAGGGCGGCAAGGTTGTTGCACAGCAGGGAATAGAGATGCGCGTTGCCTTCGTGCGGATGTCCCTTGCCCGTCTTGAAATACTGTTCCATGCGCGCCCGGCCCTGTTCGTAGAGCGCGTATTGCAGATCGTGCGACAAGCGTTCCAGCGTTGCCTGTTCTTGCGTATCCAGCACCATCCGCTCCATGGCGAAATCTTTTTCCAGCATTTCCGGCAGGGCCAGGGCGAGGCTGTAGAAGGCCATGCCGTTCTGTATCGGCGGCAGCGGGCGCAAGAACGCCTCCGTCAGCCCCAGCACCTCGAGACGCAGGCGCATGAGGGCGATCAGGGTCCAGGCGTCCTGCATCCTGCCTTCCCGGATGACGGCTTCCAGTTGCGCCAGGGCGGTGGAGGCGTCGGTGCGCTCCCGCTCCTTGTCTTGCAGGATGACCAGCCGCCGCACCCAGGGATGGCGGGGGGAACGGCTTTCCGCCAGATCGCGGGCAGCCGAAAACACCTGATCCTTCGATGCCGCAAGCGGCGACATGGCTTCCAGCGAGGACAGGTTTTCCATGCGCGTCCGCATTTCCAGCGTATCCCAGTCCGCCGCCTTCAACGCGCCGAAAATCGCCCGGTGCGCGGCGGAAATTTCGCCCCAGTCCTCCCGTGGCGCAACCGACAGCAGTTTTTCCAGATTGTTGGCGGTCTGCGCCGCGCGCATCACGCACAGCGGCCACCACACGGAAGTATCCGCCGCGTCGGCAAGGCGTTCATGCACCAGACGCAACACCGCCTCGCGCATTCCCTCGGTCGTCGCGCCAAGAAAATAGATATGGAAAAACGCCCGCTGCCCGGCGGCTTCCCGGCGTTCGGCTTCCACCAGCCAGGGCAGTTCGTATTCGATGAAATCGTCCGCATAGCCGCCGCCCGCCGCCAGGCTGTACCGCGCCGCCTCGCAACCCGCCAGCGCCCCCTCCAGATCGCACAGGGCATAACGCGCGCGCGCCGCAAGCCGCGCCAGGCGCACTTCCACCTGCCGCCGCTGCGGCAGCGGCCAGGATTGGATCAGGGCGCCCGCCGCCGTCCGAATCGCCTGCAATTGTTCCGGCGCGAATTCGATCAGCGCATCCCCCACCTCCAGCCAGTTTTCCGCCTTGATGCCCGTCTTGTCCGCCGCGCCCTGCAAGGCGGCGATGGCCTGCGCGCCCGCCTTTCTCGCTTCGTCCATCTCCTGATTGTCCGCGTGGATCCCGGCATTGCGTATGAAGAAGCGCACCGTGTCCCAGAGGAGCCTCGATTCCTGCCTGGGCAGGCGTGCCTCCAGCTCGCGGCACAAGCTGCTGGCGTCCAGCGCGATGTCCGGCGGGCAGCACGTGAGCCGGGAGAGCACCGGGTTATGCAGATGCCACTCCGCGTGCAGCTCCGGCTCCAGCACCAGGGCGCGCGCCTCGGCCAGCGCCGCGCGCATCGCCTCTTCCTGCGCGAAATGCTCCGCCACTTGCAGGCGAAACAGGGTCAGCGTCATTTTCGCGTCCGCTTGTCCGTCCTCTGGCGTCACCGCCAGCAATGCCGCGCCATCCGCCTCGATTTGCGCCATTGCCGCCTCGGCGTCCTCCGCCCATATCCACAGGGTATGCAACCGCCCGATGGCCTCCAGCGTTTCCGCCCGCAGGGGCTGGGCGCGCAGACGCGCTTGCAGGTCCATGTCCTTGAGGTTGCCGTTGGCCATGCGCTCGCCCATCTCGTTTTCGAGACGATTCATGAAGACTTCCAGTTCGGCGCCGCGCAGGGGCGCTGCATCAAACGTCATGTCTGTTTCCTTTTCCGGCAATGTTTCCGGCAATGTTTTCGGCGGATTCGATGACGCCTCCGCCCAGACAAACCCGGCCTTCATACAACACCACGGACTGCCCTGGCGTCAACGCCCATTGCGGCTGGGCAAAATCGAGCACGCATTCCGCGTCCCCGACGCTCGCCAGCACACAGGGCGCGTCTTCGCTGCGATAACGCGGCTTGGCGGCATACACCCAACGCGGGTGCGGCGCTTGCCCCGCAATCCAGGAAAGCTGACGGGCAATGAGCCGGTCATGCAACAACGCCGGGTGCGCATGTCCCTGCACGACATAAAGCACATTCCTTGCCAGGTCTTTGCCCGCGACGAACCAGGCCGCGTGCTCGCCGCCGGGTTTGCCGGTTTCCTTTCGCCCGCCGATGTGCAGCCCCTTGCGCTGCCCCAGCGTGTGATACATCAGGCCATCGTGCTCGCCCAGCAGCAGATCGTCATCGAGACGGCGGATTTCGCCCTTTTGCGGCGGCAAATAACGGCTCAAAAACGCCTTGAACGGACGCTCGCCAATGAAGCAGATGCCGGTGGAATCCTTTTTATGCGCCACGTGCAGTCCGGCGTCGGCGGCAATCTGGCGCACTTCGCGCTTGTAGAGGCGGGCGAGCGGAAACAGGGTGCGGGACAGTTGCGCCTGGTTCAGGCGATGGAGAAAGTAGCTCTGATCCTTGCCGCCGTCCGCGGCTTTCAGGAGTTGATGGCTTCCGGCGTTTTCGCGCACCTCGGCGTAATGCCCGGTGGCGATATGGTCTGCGCCCAGCGCCAGCGCGTGTTCCAGGAAGGCCTTGAACTTGATTTCGGAATTGCACAGCACGTCCGGGTTCGGCGTGCGTCCCGCCTGGTATTCACGCAGGAATTCGGCAAACACCCGTTCGCGGTATTCGGCGGCAAAATTGACCACTTCCACGTCCACGCCCAGCACATCGGCCACGCTCATCACGTCGAGCAGATCCTGGCGCGCGGCGCAGTAGGCGTCATCGTCGTCGTCTTCCCAGTTCTTCATGAACAGTCCCAGCACGCGGTAGCCCTGCTGTTTCAGCAAGAGCGCCGCCACCGAGGAATCCACGCCGCCGGAAAGCCCGACGATCACGGTTTTTTCAGACATCCGGCCCGCCTCCCTTTCTCCAATCCTCCAGCGGCAAGATGATGGCGGGTTCGCCGTTATCCACGAACCAGCTATCGACCGCATAACGCCCGCCGCCTTCCGTCTCCTCGATTTGCGCCGAAAAATGTTGCAGCAGGAAAAAACGCATGCGGCGCGTGCGCGGCAATACCCGATGCCAGCGCAACAACCCGCGCTCCGCCAGGAGGTTCAGGAAGGCGCTGGTGTTGTGCGAATGATCGATGCAATCCATGCGCCCGAACACGCCCGCGTCCGCGTAATTGCCGCCCCGATCCGCGCCCACCGGCGTCTGCTCCGCCGCCAGCCGGTACAGTCGCCCCACCACCTGCGCCAGGTATTCGCGTTCCTCGGCGGCGTCCCCGGCGGTTGCCAATTCCCGCGCCGCCGTTCCGAGACGCTCGGCGGAAAAGACGACCATCTGGCGGCTGAGACACCCGTAATTGAAACAAAGCTCGACTTGCGCTTCCTCACCGGCCGTCTGCGCGCGCGCGGGCATGTGCGACAGACAAAATGCCAGCATGCCGATCAGGACGAGACGAGCGCCGCCGGTTTTCGCGCTCATCGCAATAGCGTCAGGGGGACGCGCCGGCCTGCCAGATAGTCCAGCGCGCATTCCTGCACCATGGGACTGCGCCACCTTTCCGGCGCAGCGCGCAGGGCTTCGGGCGTCATCCAGCGCGCGCCGAGGATGCCCGTATCCAGCGGCCTTTCTGGATCGTGGCCGACCACTTCGCCCGCGAAGGCAAAACGCAGGTAGGTCAGCGTGCCCTGATCTTTCGGACGCCGATAGATGCCGACCAGCGACTGGGGACAGAAGTCATACCCGGTTTCTTCCCGGCATTCGCGGATGACGGCTTCCACCAGGGTTTCGCCATACTCCAGATGTCCGGCGGGCTGGTTGAGGCGAATGCCCTCCTCGGTTTCTTCTTCCACCAGCAAGAACTTGCCGTCACGCAAGACCAGCGCGGCGACAGTGACATTGGGTTTCCAGGCGCGTTCGTTCATGGGCTATCCGAAAAGTTCTGGCGGGCATGCAGGATACGCAAAACCCCGATACGGGTTTTGGCGAAGCGGTACGCTACCACATCGCCGGGATAGGAGGCGTCAAAAAACACCCTCCTGTTTTCTGCCGGTTCGTCCAAAGAAGGCAAGCCTCCCTTTTTTACGACCTGAACTGGCAAGAAGCCAAATTTTACTTGCGGACGCGTATAGAGCACAATTTTCGCGCACCCGGAGGTATGAGCCAAAGTGGAGGAAAACCGTCCAGACGAAGCGCCGACGCGCACGGGAGGC
>JAITEO010000114.1 GCA_031281985.1 Zoogloeaceae bacterium
GGATTCTTGCCATCCTCCGCTCCGATCAACTGCTTGAGCAGCGCGCGAATGGCAGTGGCAGAACAGGCGCCGCCGCTATCGGTGGACACATGACTGCCAAAAAAGTATTTGAGTTCAAAAATGCCGCGCGGCGTAGACATGTATTTCTGGCTGGTGACGCGCGAAATGGTGGATTCATGCAAGCCGAGCACGTCGGCGATTTCCCGCAGCACCAAAGGCCGCATGGCGACTTCGCCGTGCTCGAAGAACTTGCGCTGACGCTCGACGATGGCCTGGGAAACGCGGGCAATCGTGTCGAAACGCTGCTGCACATTCTTGATCAGCCAGCGGGCTTCCTGCAACTGACCGGAAAGCGCGCCTTCGCTGCGCCGCTGCCCGGCAAGGATTTCGGCGTAAAGGCGATTGATCCGCAGCTTGGGATAGGCGTCGGGATTGATTTGCGACACCCATCGCCCGCGCACCTTCCGGACGATGACATCGGGAATGATGTAGCGGGTATCGAGCGGCGAGAAACTCGCGCCCGGACGCGGATCGAGGCGGACAATCAGAGCGTGGGCGGCTTTCAGTTCCTCGCTGGAACAGCCCAGGAGCTTCATGATCTTGTTGAAATCGCGTCCGGCCAGCAGATCGAGGCACTCCTCGACGATCGCAAGCGCCAGATCGCGCGCGGCAGAAGCCGCCATCGCCCTGAGTTGCAACCCCAGGCATTCCTGCGGCGAACGCGCGCCCACACCGGTCGGATCGAGGCTTTGCAACTGCTTCAAGGCAACTTCCAGGTCGTCGGCGTCGACTTCGTATTCCGGCGGAATGGTGGCGCGCAGTTCTTCCAGCGAGGCGGAAAGGTAGCCATCGTCATCGAGGCCTTCCGCGAGGAAACGGATCAGGGATTTGTCCGCATCGGAAAAGGGGGAAAGATTCAGTTGCCAGCAGAGGTGATCGCGCAGGGAGGTGGCGGCGGGCTGCAAATCCTGGGCGTCGGCCTCGTCGTCGTTGCTGCGCTCCCGGTTGCCGCTGCCGCCATAGCTGCCGCTATCCTGGAACCAGCGGTCTTCCTCGACTTCCGCGGGCGAGAGTTCCGCGCGTTCCGCCGCCGGGGATTCGCCGTTTTCGGGCGTCTCGCGCTCGCCGCTGGCGGCGCGCTCCCGCTCCTTGCCGTTCGCGCCGCCATCGTAGGCGGATTCGTAGGCGCGCTCGTTCTCGTCTTCGCGTTCCAGGAGGGGATTGTCTTGCAGGTAGCGCTCGATTTCCTGGTTCATTTCCAGAGTCGAGAGCTGTAACAGTTTGATCGCCTGCTGCAACTGTGGCGTCAGCGCCAGTTGCTGGGAAAGCTTGATTTGCAGGCTTGGTTTCATGCGGTATCGGAAGTTTGTGGATGCGCGGACTTACAGGCGGAAATGCTCGCCCAGATAAACCTTGCGCACGGCCTCATTATAGACAATCTCGTCCGGCGTTCCCCGCGCCAGCACTTCGCCTTCGTTGAGAATCCAGGCGTGGTTGCAGATACCCAGCGTTTCCCGCACGTTATGGTCGGTAATCAGCACGCCGATACCCTGTTCGGTCAAAAAGCGGATGATTTTCTGGATGTCGAGCACGGCAATGGGATCGACGCCGGCAAAGGGTTCGTCGAGCAGGATGAAGCGCGGACTGGTCGCCAGTGCGCGCGCAATCTCCACCCGGCGGCGCTCGCCGCCGGAGAGCGCCACCGCCGAAGTGTGGCGGATATGCGTGATGTGCAGTTCTTCCAGCAGATTTTCCAGCCGCTCGTTGATTTCTTCCTGCGAAAACTTCTGCAATTCCAGCACGGCGGCGATGTTTTCCGACACGTCGAGCTTGCGGAAAACGGAAGCCTCCTGCGGCAGGTAGGAAAGCCCCAGCGCCGCCCGTTTGTGCATGGGCAGGTGGGTGATGCGCGTCTCGTCGATGAAAATCTCGCCGCCATCCGCGGCGATCAGGCCGACGATCATGTAAAAACAGGTGGTCTTGCCCGCGCCGTTCGGCCCCAGAAGTCCCACGACCTCGCCGCTTTGCACCGTGAAGGACACATCGGACACCACGGCGCGCGATTTGTAGCGCTTCTGGAGATTGCGCGCCGTCAGCGTGCTGCAAGAAGGTGCGGCGGTCTCACGCATACCCGGTCTCGTCCTCTTCGATCAACCCGTGCAGAACCTGCCGGATGACCGGCGCGGAAAATCCACGGTTGCGCAAGAACCGCTGTTGCCGGGCGCGCTCCTCCACCGTGCCGGGCAAGGCGGCAAATTTTCTTTCCCACACGCCCTGGCAGCGAAGCCGTTCTTCCTCACCCTCGGCCAGCGCCGCCGTGATGGCTTCTTCCGCCAGCCCATCCTGGCGCAATTCCTGCGCGAGCCGGCTATCACCATAGCGCCGCCCGCGCGCCCGCACCCGACTGTGCGCGTAACGCGCGTCCGAAAGCTGCTGATGGGCGCTCAGGTCGTCCAACAGCGCTTCCAGCGCCCCGGCGGATTCCGCCAGGGGCAGGAGCCGTTTGCGCAGCGTGGCGCGGCTATGCTCGCGGCGCGCCAGCAGAACCAGCGCCTTCGCCCGCAGGGCGTCCAGCGGCAAGGGCGTTTGCGCGGCTGTGGCCGGCAACATCCGTTCAGGCATCGGCGCCGGAATCTTCGCTTGCGGCGGGGGTTCTGGCGGATGCCGCGCCGCTCGTCCTGGCCAGCAGTTTTTGCCGCACGGCGGCGCGGATGCCGGTCTCGATTTCCTCGGCGATGTCCGCGTGCGCCTTCAGGAATTCGCGCACATTGTCCTTGCCCTGGCCAATCTTGTTGCCCTTGTAGGCGTACCACGCGCCGGACTTGTCGATCAGCTTGTGCTCGACGCCCAGATCGACGATCTCGCCCGCGCGGGAAATGCCCTCGCCGTAGAGAATCTCGAAGAAGGCTTCCTTGAAGGGCGGCGCGACCTTGTTCTTGACCACTTTCACCTTGGTTTCGTTGCCGATCACCTCATCGTTTTTCTTGATGCCGCCGATGCGGCGGATGTCGAGGCGCACGGAAGCGTAGAACTTCAGGGCGTTGCCGCCGGTGGTGGTTTCGGGATTGCCGAACATCACGCCGATCTTCATGCGAATCTGGTTGATGAAAATCACCAGGGTGTTGGTTTTCTTGATGTTGGCGGTCAGTTTCCGGAGCGCCTGGCTCATCAGGCGGGCGTGCAGCCCCATCATGGAATCGCCCATCTCGCCCTCGATTTCCGCCTTGGGCGTCAGCGCCGCCACCGAGTCGATGACGATGATGTCGACCGAACCGGAGCGCACCAGCATGTCGGCAATCTCCAGCGCCTGCTCGCCGGTATCCGGCTGGGAAATCAGCAGTTCGCTGACATTGACCCCCAGTTTCTGCGCGTATTGCGGATCGAGCGCGTGTTCGGCATCGATGAAGGCCGCCGTGCCGCCCAATTTCTGCATTTCCGCCACTACTTGCAGACAGAGCGTGGTCTTGCCGGAAGATTCCGGCCCATAGACTTCCACCACCCGCCCGCGCGGCAGACCGCCCACGCCCAGCGCCATGTCCAGCCCCAGCGAGCCGGTGGACACCACGGAAATGGCTTCATCGACCTCGGCCTCGCCCATCTTCATGATGGACCCCTTGCCAAACTGCTTTTCAATCTGCGCCAACGCAGCCGCCAGCGCCTTTGCCTTGTTTTCATCCATGAAAAAGACTCCCTTTAGATTCGTAGCGCGGCATTATGGCACATCGGGGGGGGCAACAGAGGTTTCGGAAGACAGAGGACAGAACGCTCGCTATGCTCGCTTTGTGGTCTGTGGTAGGGGCGCGCTGCGCGCGCCCGTTGGCCGTTACGCAGCGGGATGGTCTGCGGGCGCACGCAGTGCGCCCCTACGACAACCCTAGAGGCCGCGCGGGTTTTGCGTTGCCTTTACCCCAAAAAGTGGATATTCACTTCTTGACGTTTTTTACTGTAACTTGATTTCCACATCCACCCCGGCGGGCAGATCGAGTTTCATCAGGGCGTCGACCGTCTTGTCGGTGGGATCGACGATGTCCATCAGGCGCAGGTGGGTGCGGATTTCGAACTGGTCGCGCGAGGTCTTGTTGACGTGCGGCGAGCGCAGGATGTCGAAGCGCTGCTTTCTCGTCGGCAGCGGCACGGGGCCGCAGACGACCGCGCCGGTGCGCTTGGCGGTTTCGACGATTTCCTGCGCGGA
>JAITEO010000352.1 GCA_031281985.1 Zoogloeaceae bacterium
TGATCGAAGTCCACGAAAGAATCTATCGTCATATCATGGATACCCCCGCAACTTTCCTTCCCCGTGATCCGGAACCCGCCGTCCGGGATTGCGCCACAGGCCAGGACGCATGAACGCACCCAAATCCCCGCTGACGCTCGCTGAACAGGAGCGGCGCAACGACCTTGCCCAGCGCAAGCCGCATGTCGCCGCCAAGCTCGCTCGTATTGCGGAGATGGAAGAACGCGGCGAAATCAGCCCGATCATCCGCCTCGAAAAAAGCTATCTGTGCAATTTCCGGTGTTCGCACTGTTCGGCGGAATACTACATGGATCGTCATCTGGGCAAGGTGCTCAAGGTCGTCGATGCCCGCCACAAGATGGATCCGGCGGATATTCGCCGTCTTTCCCGCGAGGCGGACGAACTGGGGCTGGCGCGTTTCGCGATTACCGGCGGCGAGCCGCTGGTCATGAAGGATTTTGATGCTGTCGTGGCCGCCATCGACCCGGACAGACACTATGTCGTCACCGACACCAATGGCTGGTTTCTCGACCATGCGCGTGCGCGGCATTTGCAGGCCATTGGCGTAGACAAGGTTCAGCTTTCCCTGGATCACATCATCGAGGCGGAGCATGATCGTTTCCGCAACAAACCGGGCTCCTGGAAGCGCGTCATGCGCGCCATCGACGCCTCGCTGGAAGCGGGTCTCAATCTTCTCCTGGCGACCGTGCTGGTGCGGAACGCGGCGTCCACGCCGGAATTTCGCGCGCTCTGCCGCTTTGCTACCGAACGCGGCGTGGCGCTCTATGTTTCCTACGCCAAGCCGACCGGAGCCTGTTCCGCGCACCCGGAACTGGTCATCAGCAAGAAGGATGCCGATACCCTGCGCGAACTGGAAAAGGAATACCGGGTCTTCACGCACATGACGCCTTCCTATGGTTCCTTCAAGGGGTGCATCACCATGAAGGGCATTCTCACGGTGACTTCCACGCTGGAGGTGACGCCCTGTCCCTATATCGACATGTCGCTGGGCAATCTCGCCGAAACCCCGTTGAAGGAAATTCTCGCGCGCGGCATGAAAAATCCCTGGGTCGGCCCGCATCGCCCGGATTGCATCATTGGCGAAGACCCGGATTTCATCCAGTTGCACGCCGACAAAACCCGCAACGTGAAATTCCTGCCCCTGCCCTGGGGGAAAGGATTTTCGGAACATGACGTCCTCTTGTCCGCTGCCGATGCTCCAGCGCCGGACGAGGCAGCGCTTTTCGACGCGCATGGGCGTTGTCTGCCGCATCCGGAAGAGACGATGGCCCATCATGCCAGCCGCCGCCGTTTCGTCTGCCCGCAACCGGCCCTGGCGTATCCGGAGATTTTTGGACGCATCCAGTCGCGTCTGGGGGGAAGCCTGAGTGAGCAGGAATTCATCGGGCGCGTGGAAGCTATCACCAAACGGCTTTCCGCTCGGCCGGAGGTCGCCAACCTGCTGCGGGGCGCGCATGTTCCCTTCTTCCTGCCCCGCTCGGAACCCGCCTGCGGGATGGATGACCTGGGAAGCGCGTTGGAAGAACGCTACCTCCCCGCCGTGGCCGATGCCTTCGTGGAGTGTTTCCCCGCCTATCGTTTCACTCGCCACGATAAATCTTCCCTTGCCGAAAAATTAACGGCGGCGCCCGAAGGACGTCACCAGCGCCTGCTGGATGCCATGCAGGAAGATGACGTCGTCGGCCTTTATTTCCCCTGCCTGACGGAATACGCGCTTCCCGCCGCGCGTCGCCGGGTTGTGCAACTGCCGCCGGAATTCCTTCTGGCGGGTGGTTTCGATACCTGCGCGGCGCTCATGGGCAGTCCCGATCTGCTGTTCGACCCCCAGGCGTACCCGCCCTTGCTCTGGCTTTCCGGGCTGGAGGCGGAAAAGGCGCACATTGGCTACCATTTCGAAGCCTATGGCTACAACCTCACCTTCAACCGCCGCGCGCATCTGGGAGAAAACTCGGAATACTGGGCACACGCGCTGGTCGTGCTTGGTTAACGGGATGGAGCGTGGAAACGCATGAACGGTTTTGAACCTCGCCTTTTGGCAAACGGCACGCTGGCAGCTGTCGAGAGCAAGACGCTGGAATACAAACGCGACCTGTCGTCCTCCACGCGCATCCTGAAAACACTGGTGGCGTTTGCCAACTCGGCGGGTGGCGCATTGGTAATGGGGGTCGATGACAAACGTTTTGTCGTCGGAGTTGCAGACCCGATCCTGGAAGAAAACCGGCTCACCAACCTTGTCCTGAATGGCATTTTTCCGCATTTGCTGCCGGAAATCGAAATCATGACGGTGGCAGGGAAATCCCTGCTCATTGCCCGGGTTTATCCGTCCACGCGCCGCCCTCATTTCGTCAGGGAAGAAGGGCCGGAGCGCGGCGTTTTCATGCGGCTGGGATCGAGCACACTACAGGCGGACGAATACCAAAGGGAAGAATTGCAGCGTAGCGCGCGTGGTATCGCTTTCGACGAATTGCCCAATGAAACCGCGCGCCATGCCGGACTGGATGAAATCGCCATTCGCAAGACTTTTCCGAATCGTGTACTCCCGCAGGCCAAGGAAGTCCTGCGGCTGGTGACTTCCGAGCAAGGGCGGGTACTGCCTACCAATGGAGGCGTTTTGCTGTTCGGCAAGAATCGCGAACAATGTTTTCCCGACGCGTGGATACAATGTGGCCGCTTCAGAGGGAAAGACCTCCTGCATCTGGATGACCAGCAGGAATTGCATGACCATCTGCTGAATCTCCCGGAAGCCGTGGAAGCCTTCTTGAAAAAACACGCTTTTCGGGCGGCGGATATTCGCGGCATGAAACGTCATGATGTCTGGAGCATTCCACTGGATATTCTGCGTGAAGTGGTTTTGAATGCCTTGGTGCACAGCGACTATTCCCAGCGCGGCGGCCCGATACGGGTGGCATTTTTCGATGACCGCATCGAGGTGGAAAGCCTGGGGGGATTACTCTCCGGTATGACGCCGGAAATGATGCGCGCGGGTATTTCGCGCATTCGCAACCCTGTCATTGCGCGCGTCTTTCGTGAAACCGGGTACATCGAGCAATGGGGCATGGGGGTGCGCGGTATTTTTGCGCGCGCGGCAAGACAAGGTCTGCCGGAGCCTCAAATCATCGAATTCCCAGGACGGCTTCGTTTCGTCATCCATACCCGCCACCTGGAATTTCTGGAACAGCACGGCACGAAAGAGCACCAAGTAGTGCACCAAGTAGAGCACCAAGTAGAGCACCAAGTAAGTCAGCAGTTGCTTCCCTTGTTCGAAGCCTTGTCCGTACAGGAGCGCAGCCGGACGGAATTGTTGGCCTTGTTGGACGTTTCTTCCACGTCCCGCAACGTCCAGCGTCATTTGTATCCCCTGATGGAGGCCGGGTGGCTGGAAATGACGCAACCCGAGCACCCTCGTAGCCCAACGCAAAAATATCGCCTGACGGCGGCAGGGCGCGAAGTTCTGGAAAAGACATTGTCTACGCGTCATCCCGAAGACTCAAAAGCATGAGGCACAGCATGACGATACCGGAAGACAATCTGGATATTCTGCTCGCGCGGCATCCGGCGCTGTGGCGGCGTCTGTCGGGCGCTTCCCTGTTCATGACGGGCGGCACGGGTTGGTTTGGCCGCCGCCTGCTGGAAGCCTTGGCCCACGCCAACCGGGAGTTGGGTCTTGGCCTGTCGGTCACGGTGTTGACGCGCACGCCGCAACATTTTGCCACCAGTGCTCCGCATCTGGCGCGTGATCCCTTCCTGACATTGCATCCGGGTGACGTTCGTCATTTCGATTTCCCAGCCGGGGAGTTCACCCATCTGATCCATGCCGCTGCGCCTTCCGCCCGGGAAACCTTCATGGGCGCAGATCCGCTGGACAAATTCGAAACCCTGGTGTCGGGCACCCGGCGCGTTCTCGCGTTTGCCGCGCAAACCGGCATTCGTCATTTCCTGTTCCTGAGTTCCGGCGTCGCTTACGGCAACGCGCCCTGCCATGTCACCGAGGATAACCTTCTCGCCCCATCGACGGTCACACCGGAAAGCGCCTTGGGAGAAGCCAAGCGCGCTGCCGAATTCCTCTGCGCGGTCACGGCGGCAAAACGAGGCTGGCATTCGAGCATGGCCCGCTGCTTTGCCTTCGTGGGGCCTGGCATGCCATTCGATCTGCATTACGCGATCGGCGGCTTCATTGCCCAGGCCATGCGGGGAGTACCCATCATTCTCACCAGTGATGGCAGCCCCGTCCGTTCCTGGCTCTATGATGCTGATTTGGTGATCTGGCTGTTGACCCTGCTCCTGCGCGAAGGTTCTCCGCGCCTCTACAACGTAGGTTCCGACCAGGCCATGACCCTGGTGGATGCCGCGCGCATTGTGCGCGATCTCCTGAACCCCGGCGGCGAAATTCAGATATTGGCCCAGACAAACGCCAGCATCGGCAACCCGGCCCGCAACGCCTATGTACCCGACATTTCCCGCGCTCGCGAGGAACTGGGCCTGGATGTCTGGACGCCATTCCCCGAAGCCGTGAAACGTAC
>JAITEO010000096.1 GCA_031281985.1 Zoogloeaceae bacterium
ATGGAATGCCTGAAACGTAGAAAAGCGCCCTCCATTGTTCTTCCTCCGGGTTTTCCCCTCCTTTTCATTGCGCGTATGCTAGCATGCTGACGCATCGTTTGTTATGAAAATTTCAATGCGGGAAGAATCAGGCGCACGCAAATCCTCCGCCGCGTAACAGCCCACGGGCGCACGCAGTGCGCCCCGGATGGATGGGCAGTAGTGGGTTTCGTCGCCTTTATTCCAAAAAAGGGCAAGCTCCGCTTGCCCTTTTTTGCTGACTGACCCGACAAAAAGTGGGTTTTTACTTTTTGACGCATCCCCCCCACGCTCTGGCGACATCCAGCATTCGGCAGGAGTAGCCCCATTCGTTGTCGTACCAGGCCAGCACCTTGACGAGGGTTGCGCCGTCTTCGCCAGTGAGGACGCGGGTTTGCGTGGCGTCGAAGGTGGAGGAAACCGTGGTGTGGTTGAAATCGGAAGAGACCAGCGGCGCGGTATTGACCGCCAGGATGCCCCGCAGGGGGCCGTTGGCGGCGGCGGTCATCAGAGCATTGATTTCTTCCTTCGTCGTGGCGCGTTCCGGGGTGAAGGTCAAATCCACCAGCGAGACGTTCAGGGTCGGCACCCGAAGCGAGAAGCCGTCGAACCGGCCTTTCAGTTGCGGCAGCACCAGGCCGACCGCCTTGGCCGCGCCGGTCTTGGTGGGAATGATATTGACCGCCGCCGCCCGCGCCCGGCGCAAATCCTTGTGGCGCACATCGACCGTCACCTGATCGTTGGTATAGGCGTGTATCGTGGTCATCAGCCCCTGCCGAATGCCGATGGATTCGGAGAGCACGCGGGCGACGGGCGCGAGGCAATTGGTCGTGCAGGAAGCGTTCGAGACCACGGTCATGGCGGGGGAAAGCACGTGTTCATTGACGCCCATGACCACGGTGGCATCCACGTCATCGCCGCCCGGCGCGGAAATCAGCACCTTTTTCGCGCCCTGCGCCAGGAGCGCCTGCGCCTTTTCCTTGCTGGTGTAAGCGCCGGTGCATTCGAGCAGCAGTTCGACGCCATGTTTCGTCCAGTCGATGTCCTTGGGATTCTTGGTGGAATAGAAGGGAATCTTCTTGCCCGCGACGATCAAGGCGCTGTCGCCTTCGGTTTCGACCGTCGTGCCAAAGCGCCCATGCGTGGTGTCGTATTGCAGGAGATGCGCGTTGGTCGCCAGATCGCCGGAAGCGTTGATGGCGACCACATCGAACTCCTCCTGCAAGCCTTGCTCGTAGATTGCGCGCAACGTGCAGCGTCCGATGCGTCCGAACCCATTGATGGCGACTTTGATGCTCATGCTGTTCTCCTGTTCAAAATGCGTCAAACCCGAAACCCGACCCCGGCGACGCGTGAAAATTCGTGATTTTATCGTATCCGTGCGTAAGCAAGGGACAGAAGAAGAAAGGCGGATGCAATCCAAAATGGAGGAAAACCGTCCAGACGAAGCGCCGCCGCTTGCTTTCCCCAAACCCCTGACAACGCGCCGTGCCGCCCCCTTGCAGGGTGCAAGCCCTCTCCCGCCCTGTCGGGCACCCTCTCCCCCAAAGGATTGGGGGAGAGGGAACGGCAAGCGACGGCGCTTCGTCTGAAAAGATTTTTCTCCCCCTGACAAGAGGGGGAAGAAAAGCACCGCGCGCTCCACTCGCTTTTCTGATTCCTGATTCCTGATTCCTGATACCTGATCCCTGCTTGGAAAGCGCAACCGGCGCGTGTTATGCTGGCGGCCTTGTGTGGCGCGGGAACTTTCCGGCAAAGGAGGCGCGGATGCAAAACCTGTTTCATTGTCCTTCTCCAGTGGGCAAGCTCGGCATCGTGGAAGACGAAGGGCGCATTTGCGGAATCTTCTTTGCGGACAGCCAGGCGCAGATGCCGGAGGCCAGGAGGAAAGAAACCCCGTGCATCCGGGAAGCGGCGCGGCAACTGGAAGAATATTTTTCCGGCAAGCGCAGCGCATTCAACCTGCCGCTCCATCTGGCCGGCAGTGACTTCCAGCACGCGGTATGGGCGGCGCTCCTGGAAATTCCCTATGGCGAGACGGCAAGCTACAAGGACATCGCGCGCCGCATCGGCAAACCGGACGCCGCCCGCGCCGTCGGCATGGCAAACCACAGGAATCCCGTCTCCATCGTCGTCCCCTGCCACCGCGTCATCGCCCATGACGGCAGCCTGGGCGGCTACGGCGGCGGCCTCATGGTCAAGCACTACCTGCTGGAACTGGAAAAACGCTTCGCCTGCTTCTTCTGAAAAAGCGGGGCTTTACTTTTTGCCGGGCGCTTCTTCGGCAAGCCGCTTGCGCGCGATGTGCACCACGTTTTCGACACAAAACCCGAACCGCTCGAACAGTTTGCCTGCCGGAGCCGACGCGCCAAATGTGTCGATGCTGATGACCTCGCCATGCAAGCCTACGTATTTGCGCCAGAAGTCGCCGTGCGCGGCTTCGATGGCGATGCGAAAGACATGTCGCCCAAGGACGGACTGGCGGTATTCCTGGCTTTGGCGGTCGAAGACATTGGTCGAAGGCATGGAGACCACGCGCGCGGCGATGCCGTCCGCCGCCAGCGCGGTTCGGGCATCCAGCGCCAGTTTGACTTCGGAGCCGGTGGCGATCAGCACGACCCGCGGTTTTTCGGCGTCCGCGAGGATGTAGCCGCCCTTGCGGATGTGCTCGGCATCCACCGCCCCCGTCACCGTGGGCAGGTTCTGGCGCGAGAGCGCGAGCAGGGTCGGGCCGTCCGTCCGTTCCACGCCCGCCGTCCAGGCAACGGCGGTCTCCGTTGCGTCGCAGGGACGCCAGACGTCCAGATTGGGAATCAGGCGCAGGCTGGGGATATGCTCCACCGGCTGATGCGTGGGACCATCCTCGCCCAGACCGATGGAATCATGGGTATAGACCATGATCTGCCGCTGGCGCATCAGCGCCGCCATGCGAATGGCGTTGCGCGCGTAATCGGAAAAAACCAGGAACGTGGCGGTATAGGGAATCAGCCCGCCGGAGAGCGCCAGCCCATTGGCGATGGCGGTCATGCCGAATTCGCGCACGCCATAGTAGCAATAGTTGCCGCCTTCCTGTGCGCAAACGCCCTTGCTGCCCGCTACGAAGGTGAGATTGGAGGCGGCAAGATCGGCGGAACCGCCAAAGAGTTCCGGCAAATGCGGCAGCAAGGCCGCGATGGTGTTCTGGCTGGCCTTGCGGGTGGCGATATGCTCGGCCTTGGCCTGGCAATCGGCGATATGTTGCGCAACCGTGCGCGTCCAGCCGGATGGCAATTCGCGGCGGATGAGACGGCGCTCGAATTCCGCGGCCAGTTCGGGAAAGGCGGCTTCGTAGGCGCGAAAGCCCTGCCGCCACTCGGCCTCGAGCGCCGCGCCTTTGGCCTTTGCGTCCCAGGCGGCGTAAATCTCGCCGGGAATGGCAAAGGGCGGATGCGTCCAGCCAATCGCGGCGCGGGTGGCAGCAACTTCTTCCGCGCCCAGGGGCGCGCCATGACAATCATGACTCCCCGCCTTGTTGGGCGAACCCATGCCGATTACCGTCTTGCAGCAAATCAGCGTGGGTTTCGTCTTTTCCGCGCGCGCGGCCTGCAACGCCGCGTCGATGGCCGCCGCGTCATGCCCATCGACGGCAGGGATTACCTGCCAGCCATAGGCCGCGAAACGCTTGGGCGTGTCATCGGTAAACCAGCCTTCTACCCGCCCGTCGATGGAAATCCCATTATCATCATAAAAGGCGATCAGCTTGCCCAGCCCCAAGGTGCCCGCCAGCGAGCAGGCTTCATGCGAGACGCCCTCCATCAGGCAACCGTCGCCGAGAAAGACGTAGGTGTAATGATCGATGAGCGGATGTCCGGGACGGTTGAATTCGGCGGCCAGTACCTTTTCCGCCAGCGCGAAACCCACCGCGTTGGCGATCCCCTGCCCCAGGGGGCCGGTGGTGGTCTCCACGCCAGGCGTATGCCCCACTTCGGGATGCCCCGGCGTGCGCGCGTCCAACTGGCGAAAATTTCGGAGATCGTCTATGCTCAAATCATATCCGGTCAGATGCAGGAGCGCGTAGAGGAGCATCGAGCCATGTCCGTTGGAGAGCACGAAGCGGTCGCGATCCGGCCAGTCCGGGTTGGTGGGGTTGTGCTTCAAATACCGCCGCCAGAGCACTTCGGCGATTTCTGCCATCCCCAGGGGCGCGCCCGGATGCCCGGAATTGGCCTGTTGTATGGCATCCATGGACAGCGCGCGCAACGCGCCGGTAAGTGGAGTGAAAGAGACCTGGGAGGGATTCGCGCACATGAGTTTGGCTACCGGATGAAAAATTGAGATTATACGAGATCGACGATCCGGCGTTTATCGGGAAAGTACAGATGTCAGGGCGATCGCACAAATGCCATTGAATTACATTGCTTCATGTTATGGCAAGGAGTTGAGCGTAGAAGGAATCGGAGGAGGAGGCGATGAGCCTTGATGTCTCCTTTACGTGGCGAGTGGTTGAGGCGAAAGAGGTTGAGGGTGAGTTGTTTGAGGACGGCAAGATTCGATTACGGCGAAGGATTTCAGATTGGGCCAGCGTTCGGGGCAGGGCAGACAGTCGAGTTGCCCGAAGGCGTAACAACGGCGATGTTCGATGCGG
>JAITEO010000104.1 GCA_031281985.1 Zoogloeaceae bacterium
AGTCCGGCATTCACCCCAGCCGCCAAGGCTTTATCGATACACTTGTAGATCGTCGGGCGAGACAGACCCAGCAAACGGTGTATTTCCGTGGGCGATTTACCCTCGGCATAGGCCAGCAGTACCTTTGCCCGTTCAACTTCGCGCTGCGCCGCCGTCCTGGACCCCGCCAGATCCTTGAGCATCGAACTCTGCTCTTCGGTCACTACCAACGCCGCGCGTTTAGTCCGCCTTGCCATATAAAATCCCTCACGTTCCAAGAACAGAGGAATATTATCTCATATATAAGTAAATGTTTTAATGGAACGAAGTACTAGGGGATTTGCGGCCGAACAAGCCGAAGGGATTAGCGATGCCTTGAAAGACGTTATGACCGTTGCGGAAATCGCAACAAAGCATGATATCCAAGAATTGCGTCTGGAATTCAAGGCCGAAATCGCACCCTTGAAATGGGGCATTGGAATCTGCGCCGCCGGCATCATTTCTCTCGTAGCAAAGGCCTTTTTCTGAAAAACACACTGGGGATCATCCCTGGTGTTTTGTATCTTGCGTCGCCTTAAGACAACTCGTCACAGAAGTGGGTTTTTGCTTTTTGATGCCTCAAGCTCAAGGCGTATTGGGAAGGGCGGGTTTTGTGTTGGCGTCTTCTGGCGGGGAGGTTTCCGGCAATGTTTCCGCCGTGCTTTCCGTGGCTTCTTCGTGCCGCCAGTGGCGTATCGTCTCGCGCAAGGCTTCACGCAAGGCTTTACGTTCTTCCGGGTCCAGGCTTTGCCAGTATGCCTCGTGCGCTTTCCTGCGCGCTTTGCGCCGTTCCTGCCGTTCTTCTTCCGGGAGCGCGTCGTTTTCCCTGCGTCTGTTTTCCCGGAGTTCCTGGTGTCTTTGATAGGCCTGGAACAGCTTCTGGCGGTGTTCCGGCGTCATGCGCTCCCAGTTGGCGCGCATTTGCTTGCGCAGCGCGTCGCGTTCCTCGCGGGAAAGCTGCCGCCACAGGTGTTTCAGGCGGCGGCGTTCTTCCAGGCGTTTTGCGTCGCAGGGCGCCTCCGTATCCGGCGTCTGCACGCTCTGCGTTTCTTCTGTCGCCTCCGGGCAGCGTATCTCTCCCTCCGCCAACGCCACGCAGGGCAGGATGGACAGCAGCAAAAGCGGCAACAGGGGCGGCTTGCGGGACATGAAACGGAACCCGGGAAAACGAGGAGCGCACATTTTCCCGCATCCTTGCGCGGACGATCTTGTTGATTTGTAACGATGACATCCAGTTTCATATATAATACCATCCAGAATATCTGACACCATCATTCCCTGAACAGAGCACGCCATCATGAACATAGAATACCTGCCCAAACGATCCCGGCGGCTGTTGGTCGTCGATGACGACACCCGTGCCCGCGAGCTGCTGCAACGCTACCTGCAAGAACAGGAGTTCGAGGTGCGCACCGCGCCGGACAGCAAGCAGATGGACAAATACCTGCAACGCGAGTATTTCGATCTGCTGATCCTGGATCTGATGCTGCCGGGCGAGGACGGCCTGAGCATCTGCCGGCGTCTGCGCGCGCACGGCAACAATATCCCCATCATCATGCTGACTGCCAAGGGCAGTGACATCGATCGCATCCTGGGTCTGGAAATGGGCGCGGACGATTACCTGCCCAAGCCGTTCAATCCGCGCGAACTCTACGCGCGCATCCAGGCGGTGCTGCGCCGTCCCTCGCGGCAATCCGGCGGCCTGCCGGAGGACGCGGGCAAGGTGAGTTTCGGCGGCATGGAAGTCGATTTTTCCGCGCGCACCCTGACCAAGCCGGACGGCAAGGTCTGTAGCCTCACCACGGGCGAGTTCGCCGTGCTTTCGGCGCTGTTGCGGAGTCCGCGCCAGCCGCTTTCCCGCGATCAGTTGATGACGCTGACGCGCGGACGCGAACAGGGGCCGTTCGATCGCGCCATCGATGTGCAGATCTCGCGCCTGCGCAAGCTGGTGGAGCCAAATTCCGCGCAGCCGCGCTATCTGCAAACGGTATGGGGATTGGGCTACATGTTCGTGCCGGACGACGCGGAGCCAATGGAAGCGCCGAAAAATGGGTAAGTGCGCCTTGAAAAGCAGAATCCGCTTTTTGCCGCTTCCCGAAGTCCGCCGGAAAGATGCCGCTGGACTTTCCCCCTGATGCTTCTGCCCCGTTCCCTGCTTGCCCGCTCCTTCATCTGGGCGGCTTTCCTGGTGATGCTCACCAATGCCGCCTGGGTGATCATTTTCCGTCTGGCCGACACCGATCCGCGCGCCCGCGCGCTGGCGCAGTTTTCGGCGAGCGCCGTCAATCTGGCGCGCATGGCGCTCCTGACCGCCTCGCCGGAACTGCGTCCGGCCTTCTTGCAGGAACTTTCCGAAAGCGAAGGCATTCGTCTTCTGCCGCGCGACGCCGCCGATCGGGTCGCGCCGCTGCCCGATGAACATTTTTTGCGCGCGGTCGAAGGTAATATTCGCCAGTTTTTGGGGGAACGCGCCGTCTTTGCGCTCGAAGTCAATGGCGAACCTGGGTTGTGGATCAGTTTTTCCATGGACATGAGCGAGCCGGAGGATGATTTCTGGCTCATCTTGCCGGTGAGCCGCGCCGAGCGGCATATGCCCTGGCTGTGGCTGAAATGGGGCATCGTGGTTGCGCTTTCCTCGCTGGGCATGGCCTGGGTGATGGCCTCGCGCATCAGTCGGCAGTTGCTGCGCGT
>JAITEO010000324.1 GCA_031281985.1 Zoogloeaceae bacterium
GCCATTCGCGGGGTCCATCTGATAGGTATATTTGTTGCCCTTGCCCAGATTGCCCGCCGAACCCACGGCATCGCGGAAGGGGCCATAGAAGGCGGAAGCGTACTTGGCGGAATAGGCGAGGATGCGGGTATGAATCCATCCCGCGCCATCCAGTTCGGCGCGAATGCGCGCGATGCGGCCATCCATCATGTCGGAGGGCGCGACCACATCGGCGCCGGCCTCGGCATGGCAACGCGCCTGCCGCGCCAGCACTTCCAGCGTTTCGTCATTTTGCACGTAGGCTTTGGGGTCGTCGGGGTCGATCAGCCCATCCTGCCCGTGGCTGGTGTAGGGGTCGAGCGCCACGTCGGTAATCACGCCCAGTTCGGGCAGGTGCTCTTTCAAGGCGCGCACCGCGCGCGGCACCAGCCCGTCCGGATTGCAGGCTTCCCGGGCGTCCGGCGTTTTCAGATGCGCGTCTATCACGGGAAACAGCGCAATGGCGGGAATGCCCAGTTGCGCGGCCTCCTCCGCCGTGCGCAGCAAGAGATCGATGCTCTGGCGCGCAATGCCGGGCATGGAAGGGACGGTGTCTTCTCGCCGCGCGCCTTCCTGCACAAAGACGGGATAGATCAGATCATCCGGCGTCAAAACGGATTCGCGCATCAAACGGCGGGAAAAATCATCGCGGCGCATGCGGCGCATGCGGGTAGTGGGAAAATGGGCGGCAGCGGACATCGAACAAGCACCTCTTAGAAAGAAATCAGGACACGACGCCGTTTGGCGTTGGGGGAGCAAGCCCCAGCCAGCGCGCCAATACGCTTTCGCATTCGGCGACGCCGGTTTTTTTCAGGCTGGAAAACAACTGCGCCGAACATTGCGCGCCCAGCGGCTTCAAGGCGGCGCGCACCTCGCCAAGCGTGGCGTTCTGCGCCTGCCGGGAGAGTTTGTCGGCCTTGGAGAGCAGGACATGCAGCGGACGCCCGGTAGGCGCGAACCAGTTCAGCATGCGGCAATCCAGTTCCGTCATCGGATGGCGGCAATCCATGATGACGAGCAGTCCCTTCAGCGGGACACGCCCTTCCAGATAGGGCACGAGCAACCTCTTCCATTCCTTCTGGACGGCCTCCGGCGTCTTGGCAAAGCCGTAGCCCGGCAAATCCACCAGGTACTTGCCGGGAGCCACCGTGAAGTAATTGAGATGCTGGGTGCGTCCGGGCGTCTTGCTCACGAAGGCAAGCCGGATGCGTCCGGCCAGGGTATTGAGGGCGGAAGATTTGCCTGCGTTGGAACGTCCGGCAAAAGCCACTTCGGCAATGGAATCCGCTGGCAGTTCACGCAAGCGGGCAACCGTGGTGAGAAAAACGGCATTCTGCAAAAGGGGCATCATCTGTGACCAGAAACAACAATTGCGATAGAATAACAGGTTTGTAGGTATCAACGACCGGACGAAGGTCTCCTCGGGACCTTTCGCCTCATATTTGTACAAAGGAGTCTCCTCATGATGCGCACAATGGCGCTGGCGCTTGTCGCTGCCGGCTTTGGTTTGAATGTCGCGGCGCAGGAAGCCGCCCCCCCGCCCGCCGATCCCAATGCGGCTCCAGCGACGGTTAAAGACGTTTGCACACAATGTCATGGCGAAACCGGCGTCAGTACCGATCCCGCCAAATACCCGCATCTGTCCGGCCAGGTTCCCGATTACATCATCAAACAATTGCGCGAATTCAAGGGAGGCGCGCGCAACGACCCGGTAATGACGGCCATGGCCTACACCGTTGGCACGGATGAAGACGCGCGCGCCATCGCGGATTGGTACGCCAAACAGAGCGTGACGCCTTCCGCCGCCACGAAGCCGGACCTGATCGAGCGCGGCAAGAAGCTCTGGCGCGCCGGGGATGCCGCCAAGGCCATTCCCGCGTGCGCGGGCTGTCACGGCGCGTCCGGCCAGGGCTTGCCCGCCCAGTATCCCCGTCTTTCCGGGCAACTTCCCACTTATCTCGCCCTGCAACTGCAACGCTTTCGCAACGGCGAGCGCGCCAACGACCCGGAAGGCATGATGCGCGCCATCGCCGAACGGCTCACCGACAACGACATCCAGTCCGTCTCCGAATACGCCAGCGGCCTGCGCTGAACGCCAGCGCAACTACTCCCGAAAAAACGCCAGGCTTTGCCTGGCGTTTTCATTGGGGGATTCGTGCGCGGCAAAAAGCTGGTTTTTACTTTTTTTTGCCGCCTCAAGCCTTATTACTTCAGCTTCTCGTGCATCTGTTGCCTCAGCGACTGGCCGAAGCCGGTGGCGGCGTCCGCGCCCAGGCGTTTGGCGAAGCGTTCGGCGAAGTTTTCCTTGATCGAGAAATCGACGATTTTTTCCGCCTTGATCACTTCGCGCGCCACGCTGTCGGTCGTGCCCAGCGCATCCGTCAGGCCGAGTTCCACACTTTTCGCGCCGCTCCAGACGAGGCCGGAAAACATTTCCGGCGTCTCTTTCAAGCGTTCGCCCCGTCCGGCGCGCACGGCCTGGATGAATTGCTGGTGGATTTCAGCCAGCAGGGTTTCGACATACGCCTTGTCTTCCGGCTTCATGGGCGAGAAGGGATCGAGAAATCCCTTGCTTTCCCCAGCGGTCATCAGACGGCGTTCCACGCCCATTTTTTCCATCGCGCCGGTAAAGCCGAAGCTGTCGATCAGGACGCCAATGGAGCCGACCAGGCTGGATTGATGGACATAGATCCCGTCCGCCGCCGCCGCGACGAAGTACGCGCCGGAGGCGCAGATGTCCTCCACCACGGCATAGACGGGAATATCGGGATGCAGCGTCCTCTGGCGGCGAATCTCGTCATAGATCATCCCCGACTGCACCGGCGACCCACCGGGGCTGTTGATCCGCAGGATGATGCCCGCCGTATTCCGGTTTTCAAAGGCGGACTTGAGGGCGGAATTGATGCGTTCCGCCGTCACGTCGCCCTGCGCGTCGATGACGCCTTGCAGGTTGATGAGCGCCGTATGCCGGGCATCGCCCGCCGGTTCGTTGTCCGCCAGCCCGCCTGCCAGCGCGGCCAGCAGGATGAAAAAATAGGCGAGCGCGGCGAGCTTGAAAAAAATTCCCCAGCGCCGCTTGGCGCGCTGTTCCTTCAGCGTGGCAAGCACCAGGTTTTCCAGAACCTTGCGCTCCCAACCGGAATTGGGATTGTTGGGATTATCGGGGGTATTGGCGGTGTTCATCGTATCGTTTTCCGTGGAAGGCATGAAAAAGCGGTTCGGCACAGGAACCGTGCGTACAGCATACCCGCAAGTCAGGCCACTGTCGATTTCGTTCAGGCGTTCGTTTCCAGCCAGGCGTCCAGCTCCGCCACGCTGTCGACGCAAGCCAGCGGCGAAGCGGCGTGCAGAACGGATGCGGTGTGCGCGCCGTAACAAACCCCCACGGCGGCAACGTTGGCATTCCTTGCCATTTCCAGATCATGCGTGGTATCGCCAATCATCAAGGTGCGTTCCGGCAGAACGTCCCGTTCCTGCATGAGTTCCAGCAACATTTGCGGATGCGGCTTGGAGGGACACTGATCGGCGCAGCGCAGGGCGTGGAAACGGGCGCGCAGATGGAAATTGTCCAGCGCTGCGTCCAGTCCCCGGCGGCTCTTGCCGGTGGCGACCGCCAACTGGAAGCCGCGTTCGGCAAGCCGCGCGAGCAGGCTTTCCACGCCCGGAAACAATACCAAATCGTGCTGATGGGCAAAGTAATGCCGCCGGTAACAGTCCGCCATTTCCGGATAACGCTCCGGCGGCAACTCCGGCGCGATGTAGCGCAGCGCCTCGTACAGACCCAGGCCAATGACATGCCGCGCCCGTTCTTCGGTTGGCGGCGTCAGTCCCAGATCGAGGCTGGCGGTGGAAATGGCATGCACAATGGCGGCGGCGGAATCCATCAGGGTGCCGTCCCAGTCGAAAACGATGAGATCGAAATTTTTCATGGTGGCGTTCAAGCGCGGAAAAGGAGGGCGCGGGTTTTGCGCGGCCTTGCATTGTAGCGAGGTTCGGAAGGGAAAACAGCGGACGATGCGCGCGCCCTGAACCCAGAACAGGTCAGGAACGGATGCAATGCTCGTACCCAAAAAGAAAAAGAAAAAGAAAACAAGAAAAATACGCTAAAACAGCGACTTTTACTTTACAAAGCTTTCATGACGTTGCATCATCAACAACCATTTCCACGGACGACTTTTGTTATGGCCGAATCTGCTGCAACATCGAGCCTGGGCGGACTGGCGCTGGCGCTGGTGCGAAGCAACCTGATCAAGGAGAGTGATGCGGCGCGTCTTTTGGCGCAATCTTCCGCCAGCAAGACATCCTTTGCGGAAACGCTGGTCAGCGCCCAGATCATTTCCGCTTCCGAACTGGCCAAGCTGGCTTCCGACACCTTCAGCGTTCCCCTGTTCGATCTCGATGCCTACGACGAAGGGCAGGCGCCGCAGGCCATTGACAAGGGACTGGCGCAACAGCATGCCATCATTCCCCTGTGCCAGCGCGGAAACCGCCTGATCGTCGCTACCGCCGACCCCGCCGACCGGCGCGGGTTGGACGCCATCCGCTTCCAGAGCGGCATGACGCTGGATACCGTGGTGGTGGAAGTCGACAAGCTGGTGGGTCTGGTCGACAAGCTCTCGGAAGACGCCAAGAGCATGTTGAGCCGCTCGGATTCCGGCGAGATGGAAGGCGACGATCTGGATTCGGCGCTGGCGGGCGAGGAACTCGAGGAACGCAGCGACGTCGTTTCCCTGGATGCCGATGTCGAGGACGCGCCCATCGTCCGTTTCCTGCAGAAGATCTTGCTGGACGCCATCAGCGAAGGCGCTTCCGACATCCACTTCGAGCCATACGAAAAATTCTACCGCATCCGCTTCCGAGTGGATGGCGCGCTGAAGGAAGTCACCAACCCCCCCCTGAACATCAAGGAAAAACTGGCCTCGCGTATAAAGGTCATTTCCCGGCTGGACATTTCGGAAAAACGTCTGCCGCAGGATGGCCGCACCAAGCTGGCGGTGACCAAGACCCGCATCATCGATTTCCGGGTCAGCACCCTGCCCACCCTGTACGGGGAAAAAATCGTCATGCGGATTCTCGATTCCAGCACCACGACCATGGGCATCGAAGTCCTGGGCTACACCGAGGAACAGAAGAACACCCTGACGGACGCCATCCTCCGTCCCTACGGCAAGGTGTTGACCACCGGCCCCACGGGTTCCGGCAAAACGGTGTCGCTGTACTCCTGCCTCAACATTCTCAACAGCCCCGGCACCAATATCTCCACGGTGGAAGACCCGGCGGAAATCAACCTGCCGGGCGTCAATCAGGTCAATGTCGACGAAAAAACCGGACTGACCTTTGCCAGCGCCCTGCGCTCCTTTCTGCGGCAAGACCCGGATGTCATCATGGTGGGCGAAATCCGCGACCTGGAAACCGCCGAAATCGCCATTCGCGCCGCCCAGACCGGGCACATGGTGCTTTCCTCCCTGCACACCAACGACGCGCCGCAAACCGTGGTGCGGCTGGTGGACATGGGTATCCCCGTCTTCAATATCGCCTCCAGCATCCTGCTCATTTCGGCGCAGCGCCTGGTGCGTCGTCTGTGTCCCGACTGCAGGGAGCCGGTGGACATGCCGCGCGAGGCGCTGTTGAACGCGGGCTTCACGGAAAAGGACCTGGCGGAAAAATGGACCCTGTATGGCCCCAAGGGCTGCATGAAGTGCAAGGGCAAGGGGTACAAGGGGCGGATCGGCATCTACCAGGTCATGCCAATCTCGGATAAGATTCGCCATCTCATTCTGAATCACGCTACCGTCATGGACATTGCCAAGCAGGCTTCGGCGGATGGCGTAAAAACCCTGCGTGAATCCGGCATCCTGAAAATCAAGCAGGGGGTGACATCGCTGGAAGAAGTCCTGAGTTCAACCAATATCTAGAGACCAAGGGGGAAGAAATATGGCCACGAGTGCAAGCATCCGTTCCAGTGCGAAACGCCCGGAAAGCAAGGATCGCGTTTTTGTCTGGGAAGGCAAGAACAAGGAAGGCAAACAGATGCGCGGCGAAATGCGCGCCGTGACGGAAACCGTCGTGCAGAACAACCTGCGTCGCCAGGGCATCCGGGTTTCCAAGATTACTCCGCAACGCTTCAAGCGGGGAAAATCCATCTCCGAGAAAGACCTTTCTCTCTTTACCCGGCAACTGGCCACCATGATGCGCGCCGGCGTGCCGCTGCTCCAGGCGTTCGACATCGTCGGGCGCAGCCACGGCAATCCTTCGGTCGGCAAATTGCTGCTGGACATCAAGGCGGACGTGGAAACCGGCAATTCGCTCTCCGGGGCTTTCGGCAAGTTTCCGCTCTATTTCGATCAGTTGTACTGCAACCTGGTCGCCGCTGGCGAACAGGCGGGTATCCTGGACAGCATCCTGGAGCGTCTGGCGAGCTACAAGGAAAAAATGCTCTCCATCAAGAGCAAGATCAAGTCCGCCCTGTTCTATCCCATCGCGGTGATTGCCGTGGCGGTCATCGTCACCACCATCATCATGATATTCGTCATTCCGGCGTTCAAGGGCATTTTCGAGAGCTTCGATCAGGAATTGCCGATGCCCACGCAAATCGTCATCGCCATATCGGACTTCGTCGTCGCCAACTGGTATTTCGTCCTGGGCATTCCCATTGCGGGGTTGTGGGCGTTCTTCTATACCTGGAAGCGATCGACCGCCATGCAGATCGTCATGGATCGCTACTTGTTGCGCCTGCCGCTTTTTGGCGAATTGATTCGCAAATCCGTGCTGGCGCGCTGGCACCGCACCCTGGCCACCATGTTTGCCGCCGGCGTGCCGCTGGTCGAGTCGCTGGAATCCGTGGGCGCGGCATCCGGGAATTACGTCTACAAGATGGCCACGAACAATATCAAGAGCGATGTCAGCACCGGCGTGAGCCTGACCACCGCCGTGCAGAACACCAACATCTTCCCCAACATGGCCATCCAGATGATGGCCATCGGTGAAGAATCCGGCTCGCTGGACACCATGCTGGGCAAGGTGGCCGACTTCTACGAGGCGGAAGTCGATGACGCCGTGGCGGCGCTCTCCAGCCTGATGGAACCCATCATCATGGTGGTGCTGGGCGTCCTCATCGGCGGCATGGTGGTGGCCATGTACCTGCCCATCTTCAAAATGGGCGCCATGGTTGGTTGATGACTTCCTTGTTGCTGCGCGCCGATTTCTTTGGAGGAATGCTGGGCGTACTGGGATTGATGATTGGCAGTTTTCTGAATGTCGTCATCTATCGGCTTCCCAAGATGATGGAAGCCGCCTGGCTCGCGCAATATGCGGAAGTGCACGCGGAGGCGGACGTGGGCGAGGGTACGGTCAAGGAGACCTTCAACCTCGCCACGCCCCGTTCCCGCTGTCCGCATTGCGGGCATCCGATTTCGCTGCTGGAAAACATTCCCGTCCTGAGTTATCTCTGCCTGCGCGGAAAGTGCCGCGCCTGCCGCGCGCCCATTTCCCCGCGCTATCCCCTGATCGAACTGGCCGCAGCGCTCCTGGGCCTGGCCGCCGCCTGGCGTTTCGGACCCGGCGTGCAGGCGATGGCGGCGGCATTGCTGCTGTGGGCGCTGCTGGCGCTGGCCATGATCGATCTCGATACCCAGCTTTTGCCCGACGCCATCACCCTGCCACTTCTGTGGGGCGGTCTGCTGTGCAATCTTTCCGGCCAGTTCGTTCCGCTCTCGCAGGCCGTCATTGGCGCGATGGCCGGTTATCTGGCGCTGTGGTCGGTATATTGGCTGTTCAAGCTCGTCACCGGCAAGGAAGGCATGGGCTATGGCGATTTCAAGCTGCTCGCCGCGCTGGGCGCCTGGCTGGGCTGGCAGTTACTGCCGCTGATCATCCTGTTTTCCTCGGCGGTCGGCGCCATCGTGGGCGGCTTCCTCATCGTCCTGGCCAAGCGCGGACGCGAAGTGCCCATTCCTTTCGGTCCCTATCTCGCAATGGCGGGAGTCATCGCCATTTTTTGGGGCAAACCGCTGACGCAGTATTACCTGCGTCTGATTTGACGCAAAGGGCTTCCGGGAGCGGTTTTGATGGAAGGTTCCAGGGTTGAAATCACGGAT
>JAITEO010000337.1 GCA_031281985.1 Zoogloeaceae bacterium
TGCGGCTTCCTGCCGGCCGACGAGGCGCAGATAGACCATGTACAGCGCCAGCGTGGCGAGGAAGAGAATCGCCGAGAGCGCTGCGGCCATGCCCCAGTTGACCGTCTGGTTGGTATAGAAGGCGACGAAGTAGCTGGCCATCTGTTCCCGCGGACTGCCGAGCAGCGCGGGCGTGATGTAGTAGCCCATGCACAGGATGAACACCAGCAGTCCGCCGGCGCCGACGCCGGGCAGCGCCTGTGGAAAATAGACTTTCCAGAAGCTTTTGATCGGCGGGCAGCCGAGCGAGATCGCTGCGCGCACGTAGATCGGCGAAATGCCCTTCATGACGCTGTAGAGTGGCAGGATCATGAACGGCAGCAGAATATGTACCATGGAGATATAGACTCCGGTGTCGTTGAAAACGAGTTCCAGCGGCTTTTCGATGATGCCGGCGGCGCGCAGCGCCTGGTTGACGAGGCCCTCGCTTTGCAGCAGCACCAGCCAGGCGGCGACGCGTACCAGGATCGAAGTCCAGAAGGGCAGCAGCACGAAAATCATCAGCACGTTGGCGATGCGCGCGGGCTGCGTGGCCATCAGGTAGGCCAGCGGAAAACCGAGCAGCAGGCAGAAGACGGTGACGACCGCCGACATGCCGAAGGTGCGCTTCAGCACCGCGACGTAGATGGCCTCGTCCGCGCTGGCCGGCACGATGTGGCCGGCGTCGTCGTATCGGCGGTCGACCGAGGCGAGCAGGTAGCGCGCGGTGTAGGGCGAGGCGTTGCGCGCGAGCAATTGCCAGGTGGCAAGATCCGCCCAGCGCGCGTCGGCGGCGACGAGCGCTTCGCGCGCGGATCGTCCCGCCGCGGGTGGCAGCGCCTTGACCGTCTTCATCATCAGCGAGCGGAACCCGGGCTGCTCCATGTTCAGCCGCTTGGCGGCGCTGGCGAAAACCGGCGTGCCGCGCGCCGCGACCATCTCGACGGAGAGCGTAGCGAAAATCGCGTCGTTCGGCGGCGAACGTCCGTCCCAGCCGCGCAGCAGTTCGCTGGTCGCCGGAAAAGCGGCGACGACTTCGGGATTGTCCACGGCGCGCTTCATGAGCGCGGCGATCGGCCACACGAAGGTGAACAGCAAAAAGATCGCGAGCGGCGCGATCAGCGCGCCATACTTCAGTTTCCTCTTCCGTTCGGCGCGGCGCAGTTGCGTCTTCAGGGACACGGCTTGCGCGGCACCCGGGCTTTCGGACAGGGTCAGGGCCAGATCGGACATGGCGTTCTACTCCTCACGGGGACGCTCGCACTCCGTTTTCATTTCGCCGCCCAGGCGTTGAAACGCTGTTCCAGATCCTCGCCATACTCGGCCCAGAACTGGGGATCGCTGGCGAGGGCGCTTTGCATGTTCTGCGGCGCGGTCGGCAGTTCCGCGAGGGTCGCCGGGTCGATGAGCGGCAGAGCCTTGACGTTGCTCGGCCCATACGGGATGAGGGCGGAAAAGACGGCTTGGTTTTGCGGCGCGCTGGCAACGGCGATGAACCGATAGGCTTCGTCCCGTTTCGGCGTGCCGGACGTGATGGCCCAAGAATCGAAATCGTAGATATGGTTGGTCCACACGATCTTCAGGTTCGTCTTGCCCTCCTTCTGGGCCGTGCCGATGCGCCCGTTATAGGCGCTACTCATCACCAGATCGCCGGAAGCGAGCAACTGCGGTGGCTGGGCGCCGGCTTCCCACCACTGGATGTGGGGCTTGATCTCGTCGAGCTTCCGGAACGCGCGTTCGACGCCGGCCGGGGTGGCGAGCGTCCCGTAAACCTCTTCCGGTTTGACGCCGTCGGCGAGGAGCGCGAATTCGAGGGTAAACTTGGCGCCCTTCCTCATGCCGCGCTTGCCGGGATACTTCCCGATGTCCCAGAAATCGGCCCAGGACCGGGGCGGCGTCTTCAACACGTCGGCGTTGTAGGCAAGCACCGTCGACCACACGAAAGCGCCGATGCCGCACTCGGTGACCGCCTCCGGAACGAAATCGCTCTTCGTACCGACGCGGCTCATGTCGAGTTTTTCGTAAATTCCTTCTTCGCAGCCGCGAGCGAGTTCAGGCGACTCGACTTCGACGACGTCCCAGGTGACGTTCCCGGTTTCGACCATGGCCTTGATCTTGGCCTGTTCGCCGTTGTACTCGCCGGGAACGACCTTGCCGCCAGTTTTGGCGAAAGGTTCATAGAATGCCTTGGCCTGCGCCTTCTGGCTGGAACCGCCGAACGAGATCACGGTAACGTCGGCGCGCGCCGCGCCCGTTAGAAAACTCACGGCGGCCAGAGCGACGGATGCAAGGCGCAGGGTTGAAAGAGAAGCTTTCATTGATCGTTCTCCTGAACGGTGGTTGAAGGGTCTGTCATGAATGAATCATCGGAAACGCCTCATGCGCCGACGGCCATGTGCAGCGCGCGCAGATGCTCGGGGTGGATTCCGACGTGGATCGCGTCGCCCATGTCGAAACGGCGCTTGTGCTGGGCCGCCGGCGCCTTGACCACGATCTCGCGGCGTCCCGCCAGTTCGACGCGCACGCGCAGGTGGTCGCCCAAGTAGATGACCTCGCGCACGTAGCCGCCCAAGCGATTGGCGCAGCCGAGCGACTGCGCGTTGATCTGGACGCATTCCGGGCGCACCGAGACGACCGCGCGGTCGCCGCGCTTCAACGGATTGCCCAGGCTGGCCTGGACGCGCGTTCCGTTGTCCAGCTTGACCTGACAGCCTTCCCCATGTACCGACTCGACGTAGCCGCCGAGCGCGTTGTTCTCGCCGATGAAGCTGGCCACGAAGTCGTTGGCGGGCTTTTCGTACAGCGTCGCCGGATCGTCGATCTGCTGGATGACGCCTTGGTGGAACACGGCGACGCGGTCGGACAGGGTCAGCGCCTCGCCCTGGTCGTGCGTGACGAAGACGACGGTGATTCCCAGCTTCTCGTGGATGTGCTTCAGTTCGATCTGCATGTGCTCGCGCAACTGCTTGTCGAGCGCGCCGAGCGGTTCGTCCATGAGCACCAGTTCGGGATCAAAGACCAGCGCGCGGGCCAAGGCCACGCGCTGCTGCTGGCCGCCCGACATCTGCCGCGGATAGCGCTCGCCGAAGCCGCGGAGCTGCACCATGTCCAGCGCGCGGTCCACCTTCCTGTCGATTTCGGCGGTCGGCAGCCGGCGAACGTCCAGCGGAAAGCGCAGGTTCTCGCGCACGCTCATGTGCGGAAACAGCGCGTAATTCTGGAAAACCATGCCGATGTTGCGCTTGTGCGGCGGCACGCTGTTGATCACCCGGCCCCCCAGGCGGATCTCGCCACCGGTCGGCGTCTCGAATCCCGCCAGCATCATCAGGCAGGTGGTCTTGCCCGATCCGGACGGCCCGAGCAGCGTCAGGAACTCGCCGCGCTGGACGTCGAGATCGAGATCGCGCACGACCAGATTCTCGCCGTCGTAGGTTTTCCGCACTTTGCGGAAGCTTACGTGCGGCGTGACATCGTTCCGTTCCGCGCGAGTGGGCATGATGGGCTTCTCCCGAAAACATGGGGTACGCAACGCATAAAGCAAAACCCGGACCAGAGACGACCCCTGTCCGGAAAAGCCCGGTGGAAAGGCGTACCAACGCTCGATCGGCAGTGATCGTCAGGTTTCACGGCATGACGACAAGTCAGTGAAGCCATTGGCTGCATGGTCCTGAATAGTGCGTTTTTCTGCCGAATGCCCGATGTTGGGTACCGAGAGATCGCTAGCCCAACTTTAACAACGAAGAGCCTGGGAGAGGGATTTTGGAGTTTATTTTATATGTAAGTAATTGATTTATATAGAAGCTGTAATTTCGGGGCCGAATGTAGTGCCATAATATTTTTATAGAGCATTGCTTTTTTCTTGAAAACGG
>JAITEO010000056.1 GCA_031281985.1 Zoogloeaceae bacterium
TGAAGAATTATTCACCAAATTTGTAGAGTTACGGCTAAAAAATGTTGACGAGAAAGATGGTATCTACGAGAACCCCAAGGCCGCGCTGGTTTTGCGTTGGGTTTTAACGGTTTGAAGACGAAGATTTGATTTGCCTTCAAACCCGGACTGACCCGGCACAAGGCCGAAGGCTGGTCTAATGAGGCCAGATGCGGCAAAGCCGCAAAAGTAGCCTTTCACTTTTTGACGTATAATCCGCGCTGCTTTCCGATGCTGGCCTGCGCCAGCGTCTTTCCTTCCATGCGGGCGTCGTATAATGGTAATACCCTAGCTTCCCAAGCTAGAGCCGTGGGTTCGATTCCCATCGCCCGCTCCATTGCAAATTGCCAACCCAACGAAAACCCGTCCAGCCTTGGGTTTTTCCTTGCCTTTACCCCAAAAAAGGGCAAGCTCCGCTTGCCCTTTTTTGCTATTCAAGCCGGCAAAAAGTAGGTTTTTACTTTTTGCCGTTCGGTACCCGCCAATGGCGCTCGATGCGTTCGGCGCTTTCGGTTTCGCGCAGGATGTCGATCTCGCCTCGCCGCCAGCTTTTTGCGGTCTGGAAGAGGGCTGGATAGTATTGATCCGGGTCGTAGGCGATCAAGAGCAGATCCACCCCGGCATCGAGCGCGCGGGTGGCGGCAAGGCCGATGCCTTCGGCGTAGACCGCGCCCATGTCGAGGTCGTCGGTCATCAGGAGTCCCTGGTAATTCCAGCCGTCCTTCTCCTTGCCGCGCAAGACCTTCTGCACCAGGACGCGGGAAAGGGAGGCCGGGCGTTCCGGGTCGATGTCCGGCAAACAAACATGGGCGAGCATCATGGCGGCTCCGGTGCGCTCGGTGACGTCCCGGAAGGGAAACCAATCCGCCTGCCGCTCCTCGGGGGAATGGACAAGGCTCGCGGGGACGAGGTGCGTATCGCCCTCTACCGCGCGCAGCCCCGGAAAATGCTTGACCATTGGCTGGACGCCGCGCTCCATCAGTCCTTGCCCATAGGCCGAAGCCACGCGCGCCACGATCCAGGGGTCCGTGGAAATGGCGCGACGCTCGATCAGGGTGTGCCGATCCTGCCAGTCGCCTTTTTGCGCGGGTTTCAAGTCGACGACTGGCGCAAGATTCATGTTGACGCCCAATCCGGCGAGCGCCTCGCCCTGGCGCTTGCCGTAGGCGCGGGCGCGTTCCTCCAGGGTTTCCGGTTCTCCGCTGGCAACGAGCGTTGCCAGCGATGGCAGGGGTTCAAGCAAGGGCGAAAGGTGGGAGACGATGCCGCCTTCCTGGTCGGCCACGACAAAGAGCGGCGGCAGGTTCGCCTTGCGGCGCAGCAACTGGAGGGCGTCGATTTGCGCGCGCAGGCTCGCAACATCCTCCCCGGCAAGATTGTGTCTTCCCAGATAGATGCCGCCAATCAGCCCGCGCTCGGCCAGGGGTTGCACATCCTCGAAACGCTGGAAGCTGATGACAAAATGCCGCCCCACGCGCGCCATGTCGGCATCGCCCGCCAGCACCGCGTGTTTTTGCCAGAGAAACCAGCCCTCCATGCCCAGCACGCCCGCGCCCAGGATGAGCCAAAGCCACAAGCGCAAGCGGGCTTCCTGTTTTCTCCAAAAGCCGGAATGCATGCGCCGCGCCCGATGAGCAAACCACGCCCCGATGACCGCGGCAAGAAGGAGCATCGGAGTTTCCACAAGACGCCAGGGATAAAGAAGCGGCGTCTTGAAATACGGCAACAGGAAGAACCCCGCGACAAGCAGTACCCAGGCCAGCACAAGACCGGCAAGCGCCAGGATTTTCCACCACGACGCCCGCATCATGCCCGAAGTTACCGCTTTTCGCTTCTTTACGGTTTCCATTGCCCCACGCGCCTTCTTTCCCGACACCCGCGCGCAGTCTGGCGTTTTGGCCGCTGACCGTCAAGCGGGCGGATGGATTGGGGTGCGATTAAAAGTGGAGGATGCCAAAGTGATATTGCCCCTGCCCTTGCTGGTTTTCCAAAGTTGAGCATAGCTTGGGCGTATCCGGGGCGCACAGTTTGCCTCCCCCCTGCGGAGGCCGAAGGCCGGAGGACAGCCGCAGGCTGGTCTGGCGAAGCCAGATGCGGCAAAGCCGCACACAAGGGGGGATTGAGGGGGGTTTGCGGCGCTTCGGTCAGCATCAGACTTTGGTGCCTGCTCCACTGCCGCAAACCCCTCCCCAGCCCTCCCCTTGTCAGGGGAGGGAGTTTGGCCGCGCTTCATCTGAAAAGTGGAAAGGTTTCCTCCACTTTGGATTGCGCCCTGGTCGCCGGGCGCAATGGAATGGTCTTTATTGCGCCAGTTCGCCCGCGATGATGCTGCCCAATACCGCGCCCGCCGCAGTGGTGGCCAGGCGGCCATTGCCGCCGCCGAAGCGGCTGCCGATGACGCCGCCCGCAATGGCGCCCACGACCTTGGCAACGGTATTGTTGCCCTGTGCCTCGCCGTAAACGACCGGCGCGTCTTCATAGACGACGGGCGGCTCGTCGTAGACCACCGCAGGTTCCTGATAGACCACCACGGGTTCGCGGTAGATCACGGTGGGGGTTTGATACACCACCACGGGCGCGGAGCGATAGACGACAGGTGCGGAACGATAGACCACAGGCGCGGAACGGCGAACGATCACGGGGGAAGGACGCGCGGGGCGGCGGTGATCGAGGACGACTCTTTGCGCCGCATGTCCCGAATGCGCCGACGGCGCGCGCCGCGCATGCCGCGAATCGGCCAGGGCCACGTTGCTGAACACCACGCAAAGCGCGAGAGAAAACATCAGGGAAATCTTTTTCATGACGACAACCCTCCGTAAAAAGAATACCCGCCGGTCAGAAAGATCCCCCGCCACGAAGGCGGGGGAAAATCTCGAAAGTTTCGAGAGAGGGGGTACGCCCGCACTATAAGCAAGACGCCCTGCGTCAGGTGTCTGTTTTCGTTTCGCGCATGTAAGCAAATGTTAGGCCACGAAGGAAAACGGCAAAAAGTAAAACCCCACTACCATCTGCACGATCCCGTAGGGGCGCGCTGCGCGCGCCCGCTGGCTGTCACGCGGTGGGATGGGTTGCGGGCGCACGCAGTGCGCCCCTACGAACCCCCAAGACCGCGCTGGTTTTGCGTTGGGTTTAACGGTTTGAAGCCAGGCTTTGCCTGGTTTCAAACCCCAAATCAACCCGGCAAAAAGTAGATTTTTACTTTTTGACGTTTACCGGTAGCTCCGTTTTATCGACGGCGCGGCGCAGCACGAAGCTGGTATGTACGCCGGTCACGCCGGGGATGCGGGTGACGCGGTCGAGGAGCAGGGCGCGGTAGCTTTCCATGTCGGCGACTACCACCTTGAGCTGGTAATCGGCATCCTGCCCGGTAATCAGCAGGCATTCGATGACTTCGGGAATTTCCTGCACCGCCGCTTCCAGCCCGGCGAAACGTTCGGGGGTGTGCGTGTCCATGACGATGTGGATCAGCGCCGTCAGCGAAAAGCCCAGCTTTTGCGCATCCAGCAGGGCGCGATAGCCACGAATGACGCCCGCCTCTTCCAGCGCGCGCACCCGGCGCAGACAGGGCGCGGCGGAAAGACCGATGCGCGCGGCTAGATCCTGATTGCTGATGCGTCCCTCCTGTTGCAGGATTTCCAATATCCTGCGGTCGTAACGATCCAGCATGGTTTTCCCCGTTTGTGCATGCTTTGAAATTTCATTGCGCCATTACAATAAATCGCGCAATTTTATTCCAAAAACCGTCCTTTTCACAAAAAATACGCAAGCACATTTCCCGCCGTTCTCCCTATCATGGCCTTTGTCGCTTTGCAGAAAAGGAATCTCCCATGTTGTCGCCCGCTTCTCCCAAATACCATGCCTTTCCGCCTGTCGGCCTGCGTGACCGGCAGTGGCCGGAGGCGCGTCTCACGCAGCCGCCCGTGTGGATGAGCACCGACCTGCGCGACGGCAACCAGGCTCTGTTCGAGCCGATGGATCGCGCAAGAAAATTGCGCTTTTTCCAGATGCTGTGCGCCATCGGCGTAAAGGAAATCGAAGTCGCCTTTCCCGCCGCCTCGCAGACCGATTTCGATTTCGTGCGCGAACTGATCGAAGGCGGGCACATTCCCGACGACGTGACGATCGAAGTGCTGACGCAGGCGCGTCCCGCCCTGATCGACCGCACCTTTGCCGCCATCGAGGGCGCGCGGCGCGTCATCGTGCATCTCTACACCGCCACCTCCGCGCCTTTCCGGGAGATGGTGTTCGGCATGAGCCAGGCGGAACTCATCGACATGACCACCGCCAGCGTGCGCCACATCCGCGCCAACGCGAACAACATGTCCGGGACGCAAACGGTTTTTGAATACAGCCCGGAAACCTTCACCGCCACCGAACTGCCCTTCGCGCTGGAAATCTGCGACGCCGCAACCCAGGCCTGGGGCGCGAGCGCCGAGGACCAGATCATCCTCAACCTGCCCACCACGGTGGAAATGGCAACGCCCAACGTCTATGCCGACCAGATCGAATGGATGCACCGCCACCTCGCTCAGCGCGAGTGCGTCGTGCTTTCCCTGCATCCGCACAACGACCGCGGCACCGCCGTCGCCGCCGCCGAACTCGGTCTCATGGCCGGAGGGCAGCGGGTGGAAGGCTGTCTGTTCGGCAACGGCGAGCGCACCGGCAACGTCGATCTCGTCACCCTGGCGCTGAATCTCTACACCCAGGGCGTGGAACCCGGCCTCGATTTTTCCGACATCAACGCCGTCGCCCGCACCTTCGAAGACTGCACCGATCTGCCCATCCATCCGCGCCATCCCTACGTGGGCGACCTGGTATTCACCGCCTTTTCCGGCTCGCACCAGGACGCCATAAAGAAGGGCATGCGCGCCTGGCAAGAGAAAACGAGCAAACACTGGAACGTCCCCTACCTGCCGCTCGATCCGGCGGACGTGGGACGCAATTACGACTCGCTGATCCGCGTAAACAGCCAGTCCGGAAAGGGCGGCATCGCCTGGCTGATGGAATCCGCATACGGCATCGTCATGCCGCGCCGCTTGCTGGTGGAATTTTCCGGCATCGTGCAACGGCATATGGACGACATCGGCAAGGAAATGCGCGCCGCCGATCTCTGGCGGATTTTTGCCGCCGCGTACCTGGAACCCCCGCCATCCGAGACCGCCACCGCGCCCGCGCCACTGGCCTATCGCGGCCACCGCCTGGATGCCGACGGCAAGGGCATCGCGCTGGACATCACGCGCGCCGGACGTTGTGAGACGCTCGAAGGCCGCGGCAACGGCCCCATAGACGCCGCCGTGCACGCGCTCGCCCGCGCCGGCATTGCCGTGCGGATCATCCGCTTCGAAGAACGCGCCACTCGCGCCAGCCAGGAAGGCGAAGCCAGCGCCGCCGCCTTCATGGAAATCCGCCTGGCGGACGGACAGACGGAAAG
>JAITEO010000062.1 GCA_031281985.1 Zoogloeaceae bacterium
TCCGCCGCTTCCTCCTGGCTCAACCGCCCTTGATTCCAGCCTTCATACGCTTCTTCAAAACGCATCTTCCTTACCTCCTCCTGCAACACCGTCCGTTTCATCGTTTCCTCCTTACGAGGAGGCTATGACGACCGGACAAATATCGCGCTATGAAGGTGGACAGATATAAAGCTCGCTACAATCGCACCCGGCCAGTCTTGTCATTTTCCCTGCCGGGGAGTAGCCTTTCGGCATTCCTTTTGGTGCGATTTCCGTTCAATTTCCCCCGCCTCGTCATTGCGAGGACCGCAGGCCAGTGGCAATCCAGACGGTTTTCCAGGTTGCTCCGACGTTTCGGGTAGTTGAACCGCTGCATGGATTGCCACGGCGCTCACGCCCTCGCTTTTGACGAGTTTGACGGTGGGCGCATGGATTTCGCGTTTACACTTTGCTTGGCAGGATTTTCCTCCACTCTGGATCGCGCTCGCCGGAATGCCGGAACTCTGCGACCTGCACGCCTCCACGAACGCGGTGGCGGGGATAGCGTCATCGTCTGGCAAAAACTCGTCTCTCGGCATAGAATCTCCTGCGAATCTCCCCTGCATGCCTGAAAGATAGGACAAGGCTGCGCGAACTTCGCCGACAGGATAAACCGTCATGCCCGCACTGGAACCTGCGCTTCATCATTTTCCCAATCCCGTTCTCCGCTATCTTGCGGCCACCCGGCCTGCGTTCCTGAGCATCACCCTGGTCGCCTGCCTGATCGGCCTTGCGTGCGCTCATTTCAGCGGCCTGCCCTTGCAGATCGACCGGGCGCTGGTGACGATCTTCTTTGCCCTGGTGGCGCACGCGGGCGTCAATGTGATCAACGATTATTACGATTTCATGAGCGGCGCGGATGTCATCAATACCGGGCGCATCTATCCTTTTACCGGCGGCAGCCGCTTCATTCCCAACGGCGTGATTTCCGCCCGGCACATGAAGATTTTCGGCTATGCGCTCCTTCTGGCGGTCATTCCCGCCGGGCTTTGGCTGACGCGGGTTTCTTCCGCGGGGTTGTTCTGGATTGGCCTTGCTGGGCTTTTCGCGGGCTGGGCCTATTGCGCGCCGCCCTTGAAGCTGGTCTGCCGGGGCGTCGGCGAACCGGCGATCCTGGTGGGCTGGGCATTGATCGCCGTGGGCGCGGATTTCGTCCAGCGCGGCGATTTTTCCCTCCTGCCCTGGCTTGCGGGCGTGCCTTTCGCGCTCCTGGTGGTCAATATCCTCTACATCAACCAGTTTCCCGACCAGACGGCGGACGCGGCGGCAGGCAAGCGCACCCTGATCGTCCGCCTGGGACCCGAAGCGGCGCGCTGGGGCTATCTGCTCATCGCGCTCTTTGCCTACGGCTGGCTCTCGTTCGCGGCGGCACAAGGCTGGCTGCCCCTCTACGCCGTGGCAGGCGCGCTCGCCCTGCCATTTTCCCTCTTCGCCGCCCGCGAATTGCTCACCCACGCCACGACCCCCGCGCTCCTTGCCCCCGCCCTGAAACACACCATCCTCGCCGCCAACATCAGCGGCCTCTCGACCGCACTGGGACTGTGGTTTTCCGCATAGCGGCGGATAGAGGTTCGGAAGACAGATGACAGAGAAGAGGCGCGCTACGCGCGCCTGCGGACAGTGCGCCCCGACTCGTGCAGGCGGGTAGTGGGTTTCGTTGCATTTTTCCCAAAAAATGGCAGGCTTTGCCTGCCCTTTTTTGCTTATAGAAACCGGCAAAAAGTAGGTTTTTACTTTTTGACGTACACGCAGTTGACACCGGATCGCCCACTCCTTACCATCTGTATCCTCTGCGCAATGAACACGAATTACTCTCATTTCTATAAAGCTTATCATGTTCGTTCCCTTTCTCATCATGCTGCGCGAAGGGCTGGAAGCCGCGCTCATCGTCGGCGTCATCGCCAGTTATCTCCATCGGACGGGGCGCGCGCGCTGGTTGCCGACTGTCTGGATCGGGGTGTTGCTGGCGGTGGCCATGTCGGTATTCCTGGGCGCGGTCATCCTGATGACCGGAAACGAGCTTCCGCAAAAGGCGCAGGAACTGTTCGAGGCCATCATCGGACTGGTGGCGGTGGGCGTGCTCACCTACATGGCATTCTGGATGCGCGGCGCGGCGCGCTCGATCAAGACGCAACTGCTTGGCTCCGTAGACGCGGCCATCGGCGCGGGTAGCGCGGGAGGCGCGGAGGAACACCGGGGCGCGACCTGGGCCTTGATGGGCATGGCCTTTTTTGCCGTGGCGCGCGAGGGGCTGGAATCCGTCTTCTTCCTTCTCGCCATCTTCCAGCAAAGCCCTGGCTGGGCCGCGCCATCGGGCGCGCTCGGCGGCATCGTGGTAGCGGTGTTCCTGGGCTTGGGCATCTACTGGGGCGGTGTGCGGCTGAACCTGGCGAAATTCTTCCTATGGACGGGACTCTTCATCCTGCTCGTGGCCGCCGGACTTCTTTCCGGCGTGTTGCGCAACCTGCACGAAGCCGGGGTGTGGAACCTGATGCAGGGCGTGGCCTACGATCTCAGCGGCGTACTCTCCTCCAATTCCAGCGTGACGGGCACGGTGCTCTCCGGCCTGCTGGGCTACCACGAATCGCCCGTCTGGGGAGAAGTGCTGGCCTGGTTCCTGTATCTCGTCCTGGCGCTGACCCTGTTCTTGCGCCCGCACACACAAGGCAAGACGGCGGAGGCAACGGAGACGCCAGCCGCCAGCGCCCAGTCCACGCCCGCTGCATCCGCTCCCGCTCCGGCGCGTCTCGTGCCGCTGGCGCTTTGCGCTTCGGTCGTGCTGGTCGCGCTCTCTCTGTGGCTGTTCGT
>JAITEO010000113.1 GCA_031281985.1 Zoogloeaceae bacterium
AGTGGTACCGCAAGGCTGCTGGGCAGGGGGATGCGGCAGCCCAAAATAACCTTGGTGCGATGTATGCCAGTGGTCTAGGCGTAGTGCGGGATGATACCGAAGCCGTCCAGTGGTACCGCAAGGCTGCTGGGCAGGGGCATGCGGTAGCCCAAAATAACCTTGGTGCGAGGTATGCCAATGGTCGAGGCGTAGTGCGGGATGATACCGAAGCCGTCCAGTGGTTTCGCAGGGCTGCCGCGCATGGGCATACAGAAGCACAGAACGAATTGCGCGCGCGAGGACTGTACTGAGGCGGCGGGCGTTTCCAAAGGAGAGGACAGGAGGGGTTTGCAGCGACAAAATAGGCCTTTTACAGGATTTTCCGTCCCAACCCCCCCTCAATCCCCCCTTGTCAGGGGGGAGGAAAACCGCGTTTCCCCCGATCGCTCAAGCCATGCATAATCTTCGCAGACCAGATACGGCAGACCAATTGAATCGATATTACCTTGACATTCTGCACTTTAATCACAACCCCAGGGCCGGAGCGCAATGAAAGGTTGATGCCATGTAAATAAACCGCCCCCTCGCGAAGCGCAGCCAAGCTCCCTCCCCTGCCAAAGCCGAAGGCACCAAGAACAAGCCGCAGGCTGCAAAGCCGCACACAAGCGGCCACTCTGTCCTCTGTCCTCTGTCCTCTGATACCTGATCCCTGATACCTGATACCTGACCCCTGCCCCCTGCCCTCACCAGGCGGGGGTTTCCACGGCGGCGGGGGGGGGCGGTTCGGGGATCCATGTGCCGCAGGCGGCCCAGAGGGCGAGGGCGGCGAGCGCCAGTGCCAGCAGCAGGGCCTTCAGGCTGCCGTCTTGGGCGGGCGGGGGCGATGTGTTTTCCGGGACTTCGGCGCGGCCGGTGAGCATGGGCAGGAGGAGATCGTGTTTTTGCACGAATTTGTAGAAGACGATGGAGGCCACGTGCAGGCCGACGAAAGCGAGCAGCACGTAGGCGAGCGTCTGGTGCCAGCCGGTGAGGCGGACGGCGAGAACGTCGCCGACCAGGGCGGAGAGCGGCCCGCGGAAACTGATTTCATCGTAGGCCAACAGCCCCAGGCCGGTTTGCAGGGCGGTCAGAAAAAGCAGGGCGAAGACGGAAAGCGCGCCCAGCGGGTTGTGTCCCAGGCCGCGCCACTCGCCTTTCAGGTAGGCGAGAATGCGGGCAGGCGTGGGGAAGAATTGCAGGAAACGGGCATAGGTCGAACCGATGAAGCCCCACAGCACGCGAAAAACGAGCAGGCCGACGACGAAAATACCGATCTTGCCATGCAGGGCAATGGCGTCATCCATCTTGCCGGTAACAAACAGCGCGGCGACGGAAGCGACCAGCAGCCAGTGAAAAAGACGAACGGGCAGATCCCAGACTTTGACGGTTTGCATGAAAAAAGTTTCTCCTTCCTGGAAAATACGCCGCTCAAACGCAAGCGCCATCCGCCCGCATGGTCGGGTCCTTGGCCTTGACGGGCTTGATGAACTGTTCGCGCGAGATGCCCAGCCACATGACGATGGGCGAGGCGACCAGAACCGACGAGTAGATGCCAAAGCAGATGCCGACGGTCAGCGCCAGCGCGAAATTGTGCAGGGTCTCGCCGCCGAAGATCAGCATGGAAAGCACCACCGCCTGCGTGGAACCGTGGGTGATGACGGTGCGCGACATGGTGCTGGTGATGGCGTGATCCAGCACTTGCGGCGTCGTCAGGCCGCGCGTCTTGCGAAACGTCTCGCGCACGCGGTCGAAGACCACCACGGATTCATTGACGGAATACCCCAGCACCGCCAGTACCGCCGCCAGCACCGAAAGCGAGAATTCCCACTGGAAGAAGGCAAAGAAGCCAAGGATGATGATGACGTCGTGCAGGTTGGCGATGATGGTGGATACGGAAAAGCGCCATTCGAAGCGAAAGGCCAGATAGACCATGATGCCGACCACCACGAACAACAGCGCCAACGCGCCGTTTTCCGCCAGATCCTTGCCGACCTGCGGGCCTACGAATTCCACCCGGCGCAATTCCGGCGGCGTGGCGGCGGTGGAGCGCAACACCGCCAGCACCAGTTCGCCCTGGCGCGCGGCGGCGTCGGGCGCCGCAGCATCCGGCGCGGCGCTGGCGGATTCCGGGGCATCGGCGGCGGCAGCGTTGTGCGGTTTCAGCGGCAGGCGGATCAGCACGTCCTGCGTGGAGCCGAAATTCTGCACGGGCGCGTCGCTGTATCCGGCGTTCTCCAGCGCGGCGCGGATTTCGGCCAGCGGCGCGCTTTCCGCATAATGCACTTCCACCAGCGTGCCGCCCGTGAATTCCACGGAAAAATTGAGGCCGCGCACGATCAGGAAGAAGACCGCCAGCACGAAAGTAATCAGGGAAATGATATTGAACATCAGCGCATGGCGCATGACGGGAATATCTTTCTTGATGCGGAAAAATTCCATGATGGTCTTCCTTATTGAGCCTTGGCGGGTTCGGGTTTCCAGACCTGGCCGACGGAAACATGCGTGAGTTTGCGCCGGTAGCCATAGACCAAGTTCACCAGCGCGCGCGAGACCGTGACCGCGGAGAAGATGGAGGTGAAGATGCCCAGGCAATGCACCACGGCACAGCCGCGCACCGGGCCGGAGCCAAAAATCAGCAGGGCCAGGCCGGCAATCAGGGTCGTGAGGTTGGAGTCGAGAATGGTGTCGAAGGCGCGCTCGTAACCGGCGTGGATGGCGGCTTGGGGCGGCATCCCGGCGCGCAGTTCCTCGCGGATGCGCTCGTTGATGAGCACGTTGGCGTCGATGGCCATGCCCAGGGTGAGCGCAATGGCGGCAATGCCGGGCAAGGTCAGGGTGGCCTGCAACACGGAAAGCAGCGCCACCAGGAAAAGCAGGTTGGCGGTGAGCGCAATGCTGGAAATCAGCCCGAATATGCGATAGTAAAGGCACATGAAGGTCACGACGGCGATGAAGCCCCAGAGGGTGGAATCAAAGCCCTTGTCGATGTTTTCCTTGCCCAGCGAAGGCCCCACGGTGCGCTCCTCGATGATTTCCATCGGCGCGGCAAGCGAGCCGGCGCGCAGCAGGAGGGCGATGTCGCTGGCCTCGGACATGCGCATGTTGCCGGAAATCATCATGCGTCCGCCGGCGATTTCGCTGCGGATGACCGGCGCGGTGACCACTTCGGCGCGGCCTTTTTCGATCAGCAGAATCGCCATGCGCTTGCCGACGTTCTCGCCGGTGACGGTACGAATGACGCGCGCGCCGGAACCATTGAAATCCAGATGCACGGCGGGCTGGCCGTTCTCATCCACGCCGGGCTGGGCGTTGATCAGGCTCTCGCCGGTCAGCACCACCTGTTTTTTCAGCAGGATGGGACGCTTGCGCCCATCCTGCTCGTGTTCGA
>JAITEO010000203.1 GCA_031281985.1 Zoogloeaceae bacterium
TACTATGCGGCAAAAAGTGAAAGGCTACTTTTTGTGCGGCTTTGCCGCATCTGGCTTCGCCAGACCAGCCTTCGGCTGTCCTGCGGCCTTCGGCCTTGTGCCGGTTCAGTCAGCAAAAATGGGCAGGCGAAGCCTGCCCTTTTTTGGGGTAAAGGCAAGGAAACCCACTACGCATCTGCACGATCCCGTAGGGGCGCACTGCGTGCGCCCGTTGGCCGCCACGCGGCGGGATGGGTTGCGGGCGCACGCAGGGCGCCCCTACGCCCGGTCCGCCCGCGCTGGTTTTTCGTTGCTTTTTCACGGTTTGCAGGCGAAGCTTGCTTTGCCTTCAAACCCTGACTAACCCGGCAAAAAGTGGTTTTTCACTTTTTGACGTACACAATATGCCGCAATTGAACGTTCATCAGCATGAAGCCGTCCGGTATCTGGATGGTCCGCTCCTGGTGCTGGCGGGCGCAGGGTCGGGGAAGACGCGGGTCATCACGCAGAAAATCGCCTATCTGGTGCAGGAATGCGGCTTCGCGCCGCGCCAGATCGCCGCCATCACCTTCACCAACAAGGCGGCGCGGGAAATGCAGACGCGGGCGGGCAAGCTGATTTCCCGGCAGGCGGCGGAATCCTTGCAGGTTTCCACCTTTCACGCGCTGGGCGCGCGCATCCTGCGCGAAGAGGCCGCCGCCATCGGCTACAAGCCGCGCTTTTCCATCTTCGATACGACCGACACCCTCGCCATCATCGCGGATCTGGCGGGCAGCGTGGATAAAGCCAGGCTGCGCCAGATCCAGGGCATCCTCTCCAACTGGAAGAACGCGCGCATCCTGCCGAACGAGGCCGCACGGCGCGCGGCAAACGAGACGGAAAAACTGGCGGCGAAGGTCTATCCAGCCTACGAGGCCACCCTGAAAAGCTATCAGGCGCTGGATTTCGACGATCTCATCCTGCGTCCGGCGCTGCTGTTTGCGGAAAAGCCGGAAATTACCGAAAAATGGCAAAACCGCTTTCGCTACCTGCTCATCGACGAATACCAGGATACCAACGCCTGCCAATACAGCCTTTTAAAACTCCTGACGGGCGCGCGCGCGCAGTTTACGGCGGTGGGCGACGACAACCAGAGCATCTACGGCTGGCGCGGCGCGGATATCGCCAACATGGGACGGATTGCCGAAGAATTCCCGCAACTCAAGATCATCAAGCTGGAACAGAACTACCGTTCGACACTGCGCATCCTCTGCGCGGCAAACAACGTCATCGCCCACAACGCCAAGCTCTTCGAGAAAAACCTCTGGTCGGAACTGGGACACGGCGAGCCGGTGAGCGTAACCAGTTGTCCCGACAACGAGCGCGAGGCGCAAAGCGTGGTCATGCGCCTGCAGGCGCATCGCCTGACGCACCAGGGCAAATGGTCGGATTACGCCATTCTCTACCGCTCCAACCATCTCGCCCGCCTCTTCGAGCAGCAGTTGCGCGATCGGCGCATTCCCTACGTGCTCTCCGGCGGACAGTCCTTTTTCGACAAGGCGGAAATCAAGGATCTGCTCGCCTGGCTGCGCCTGCTCGCCAATCCCGACGACGATCCCGCCTTCATCCGCGCCGCCACCACGCCCCGGCGCGGCATCGGCGCGAACACCCTGCAGGCGCTGGGCAATTACGCGGGAATGCGCCAGCTTTCGCTCTTTCACGCCGCGCGTGAAACCGGGCTTTCCCAACACCTTTCGCCACGCCAGCTCGCGCCGCTCCTGGCGTTCTGCCAGTTCGTCGAGCACATGGAACAGCGGGCGCATCAGGCGGACGCGGGCACGGTGGTAAACGAACTGTTGTCCGGCATCGACTACGAGGCGCATCTCTACGCGCACGAAGAAGCGCGCCTCGCGCAGGAACGCTGGGCCAACGTCTGCGAATTCGCGCAGTGGCTGGGACAAAAGGGGATGGCCGAAGCGCGAAATCTCATCGATCTGGTCCTGCGCATCGCCCTCATCGGCCACTTCGACAAGGAGGGCGGCGCAACGCCGGACGCGGTGCAACTTTCCACCCTGCATGCCGCCAAGGGACTGGAATATCCGCATGTGTTCCTGGTCGGCGTGGAAGAGGGCATCCTGCCGCATCGGGAAGCCGTGGAAAGCGGCAAGGTGGAAGAAGAGCGCCGCCTGATGTACGTCGGCATGACCCGCGCCCGGCAAAGCCTGGCGATTTTCTACTGCGAGCGCCGCAAACAGAACCGCCAGTGGCTGAACGCCAAACCCTCGCGCTTCATCCAGGAACTGGGAAGCGGCGACATCCGCTTTCTGGGCGGCAAGAACCAGCCGCTCCCCGACAAGGCCACCCGCATGGCCCGCCTCGCCGCCCTGAAGGCCATGTTGGAAGACGGCAAAAAGTAAGACCCCACTTTTTGCCGGTTCAGATCAGCAAAAAAGGGCAAGCGGAGCTTGCCCTTTTTTGGTGGAAAGGCAACGAAACCCCGCGCGATGGGTGCAATCCAAAGTGGAGGAAGCCAACGCAGCGCCGCCGCCTGCCGTTCCCTCTCCCCCAATCCTTTGGGGGAGAGGGTGCCCGATAGGGCGGGAGAGGGGGTGGCACGGCGCGTTGCCTTCTCCCGGCCTTCGGCCACCCTTGCAGGGTGCAAGTCCTCCCCCTTGATTGCACCCAGGCCGGACGGGTTTTGCGTTGGGTAGTTCTTTTTGATGTACGCTTTTGCAGGAAAGAGACTTTTTCTTCGAGGAACCGACATGTTCTACATCACGCATGAAGGCCGCGGTCTTTACGCCGTGCTGCCCATATTCACGGGATATGCCGGAAGCTGGCTTATCGAGGCTTCGCTGGATCTGGAGCGCCTGTTGCCGTACAACACGGGCGCGCCGCATCCCTACAGCATGCTCGCGTTTTCCGCGGGCGTCCTGCTGGGCGCGTTCATCATTCGCTGGATGGGGCGGCACAACAAGAAGGAGCGGATACTGGTCGATCCCGAAACGCAGGAAACCTTCCGCTTCGCGCCCAAGGATACGCTCTACGGCGTATCCCTGAATTCCTGGGCCATCGTGTGGATAATCATCGCCAGCCTCAGCGCCGCCAGCACCCTCTATGAGCTTTTCGCCGGATAGGGGGGGGGAAACGTCAAAAAGTGAAAATCTACTTTTTGTGCGGCTTTGCCGCATCTGGCTTCGCCAGACCAGCCTTCGGCTGTCCTGCGGCCTTCGGCCTTGTGCCGGTTCAGTCAGCAAAAA
>JAITEO010000228.1 GCA_031281985.1 Zoogloeaceae bacterium
TCATTCATCGGCTGGGTGCGAGGATCATCGCGGCGATGGGGAAGATTCGGGTGGAGGCGCAAGGGGATGAACTGGAACTGCTGGGACTAAAGACCGTTACCCTGCAATCGAATGAGGACTGGGTGAGAATTACCGGGAAAAAGGGGGTCATCGTCCAGGGCGGGAGCAGCTACATAAAATTCTGGCCGGGCGGCATCGAGTTGGGCACCAAGGAGGACTGGGTCGTGTATGCGCGGGAGCATGTGTTTTCCGATCCAAGGAGCCTGGAAGTGCCCACGCAGCCATCCTTCTCCTCTCCCGATTTCTGCCTGGAATGCTGGCTGATCGCCACACAGGGACGCAGCGGGCTTATGCCGCTCGATTCCTGAACCATTTGAAAGAATCCTCCGCAAACCATCCCGCTACTACAGAATGAACCCGCACGATGATTCCTTCCACTGAACTTCGCCAGGCGTTGCTGAAGGATATGGCGCCTTTGCCGGGGAGTCCGGCGATACGGCATCTGGCCGCGATCATCGACGTGGGGCGGTTGTCCGAAGAGGAGCGGGGAAAAGTACAACGCAAACTGAAAAAGTTCCAGCAGCAGTTCCTGCTTGCCGAACCGGAGCTTCAGGAGCTTGCGCCGGTGGGGGCGATACTGGTTTCCTGCCTGCCGCGCGATCCCCTGCAACACTTCCAGTTGCTCGATGATTTCTGTGCCGATAGCCCGGACATCATCAGCGCCTGGATTGCTTCCGCGCTGCCGCCGCAGCGGATGGCGGAGCATCTGCGCCAGAGCACGCTTGCCTGGGACGCGCAAAAGCGGCGCTATCTGCTGCGCTATTACGATCCGTTGATTACGCCGGTTCTCTACCGGGTTTCCCCGGTGGAATGGGTACGCTGGTTCTTTGGCCCGATGATTGCCTGGTGGTATGCGGTGGCGACGCCGGAGGGAGAATGCTGGAGCCGTCTCAAGGGGGGCGCGTGGCTTGCGGAGACAAAGCCTGTGCCGCTCGTGCTGACGGAAGAGTTGTGGGAGGCGCTGATGCGCGACCCGTTGCCGTACCGGTTGTTGCACGGTCTGGAAGAGATTGCGCCGGAAGTCTTTGCGGGGGAATGTTATGGCGTGCGTTTGACGCGGATCGAAGGTTTGCTGGAAGATGCCAGGCAGCGGGGACTGACGAAGCAGAATGACCTGATTACCTATGTGATGGCCTGCGCCCGGCATCCCGAACGCCATGAGGATCTGCGCTGGCAGAGCGCCGTTCAGAGCGCGGCAGCGGGGTTGCGGCCTCTGGACGCCTATTTTGGGTAAGGAGAAATCATGAGTAGCGAAGTAAGGGACATTCATGCACTGCAATGCCGGATTGGCAATAAATCCCAGGAATGCGCCGCGGTCACTTGCGCGACGATACCGATTCTGCCGCTGCGCTATTCGGCGCATCCATGTCCGCCGAATCTTCCTTCCTATAGCTATCAAAACAAGAAGGAGTTGCTGTTGGAAAGGAATTTCCCTCCCTTGCTTCACATGCAGTATGACTTGCGTCATGTCGGCGGCGGGCTTATTTATCTGTTCAATGAGAGCAACGGGAAGATTTCTCTTTGGCAAGCCAATGAGGACGGTACTTTTTCCGCCTTGGTATCCGGCCATTGCTCGCTTGGCTCGAAGCTGGAGGATTACAAGTTTGGCGACAAGAAATCGTGGCTTTGGGTGGAAAAGGATTCGCTCGTACATATCGTACTGACGGACCAACTGCTGACCCGCGACAAGCTGATCGCCATTCAGAAAAACATCAATGGCATCCGGGACAAGCTGGCGACAACGATCAATCTCCGTGACTGGAATGCGGAAAATCCCAGCAAGGACACTTTTCCGGCAAGCCGGATTGGGGAGTTGGTGGAGGAATACCGGCAACCGGATGAACTGGACTTTTCGCCACGCCGGGCATTTCTTCGCCCGCAGACGGAAGACGCGCCCCAAAAGACGAAAGAAGCGCGCCAGAAGGCGAAAGAAGCAGCCCAGGAAAAGGCGAAGGCGCTTGTCGCGAGCGCGGGAACAGGAAGCGTGCCGATTGCGGCGGTGATGTGCGACAACATCGCGCTGGTGCAGGACATAAAGGGGGTCATCTATGAAGAAATGCGGAAATTGGTCTGCTATACGTCGCCGCCGGACGACCTGGACAAATTCGGGATCAAGCTGAAACCGGAGCAACAAAGGGGAATGCATGAGCGTTATCGCAGGAAGATCATCGCCAGTCTGATCGAGCAGGTTTACGAGAACGTCTACGCGCGGAAAAAAGAGATCGAAGACCCGGCGAAACTGGAAGAACGCATTCAGAAAGATATTGAGAAAGATGTTGAAAAAAACAAGGAGAGCAAGCGCTCCATGCACGCGCGCCGCTCCGATATATTCAAGGCGCAAGCGGAAAATTATGTTAATAACATACAGGAAAAAGTGCGCGTCAAGTTTCTGGAAGATTTCGATGCGAAGGTCGAGGAACTGCATATCGGAGTCGTGCGCTACAAGAATGACCGTTTCCAATGGCTGGACAGTTATTCCAAAACGAATTCGCGCACGCAGCTCGGGGCGACTTTCTTGCGTTACGACACGGATGGCGAGGAGGGGAATTTGCCGCCCGACAAGGCCGCGTCGCGCACGTTTCACGCGCATGCCTTTGCCAGTTGCATCGACAGCATGGTTTGGGGGGTGGAGCTTTCGGATGTTGTGCGTAAGGAACAAGAATATCTCGACAAGGAGCGGGAATGTTTTGCAAAGTGGTGGGAGACGAAAGATTCCAAAAAGAATCCCGTGCTGATCAACATGGGATACGACAATGGCGCGGATGATCGGTTGATTGCCTGGGGTCTGTATGTCGGCAATGTAGGCGGCGTGCCGCTGGGCGTTCTCGATGATCAGTACCAGAAGGCGCAGGAAGCCGCGCGCAAGGCGCAGGAGGAAGTTGACGCTGCCGTGAAAAAAGCCGTGAGCGAGGCAAAAAATGCCAGCCCAGAGGTGAAGAAAGCGGGTATGGCGGTGAACAAAGCGCATCAGGCTCTGAAACAGGCGAAAGCCGCCGAGAAAGCGGCAGCGGTAGCGCAGGCTGATGCGCGTGCCGCGCAGTTTATGGCCACGGAGCAATTGCTGGGGCAGACGCGGGTGTACATCGTCAGCCTGAAGTCCGCGCAGGGCAAGATATACGGGGGCCAGGTGCGCAGAAACGTTGTCGGATACATTCGAAGACTGGTCAATGACTGCATCAGCGAAGCCAATATTGAAGGACTACTCCAGCAACTGCGAGAAAAATATGAAGTCAGCATTGAACCACGGGCGATGACGTCGGAGGATGTGCGCTACTGTCTGGAGAACGCGCTGGAGTCCCGCGTCGCGCTGGTGCGCGGTCCCCAGGAAACAGGCGAAATCATGGAGGTGCTGGTGCTTCAGGAGACAGGCGCTGACGAATTAAAAAAGGCTATTCATGATGCGCAGAAACAGAAAGAGAATGTGCAGAAACTGGAAGAGAAACTGAATGCGGAAAAACAGAAGACAAAAGCCGCCGCGAGTGGGATAAAAAATGCCAAAGACGAGCTGGCGCTGGCCAAGGAAGCCAGTAAAAAAGCGGAGCAAAATCTAAAAAAACTCAATCCTTTCTGTTCTCATGTGAACTCAGGGTTCTCGGCCGCGATGACGGCACTGGCCTTCTGGAACCTGAAAAACGTGGCGGATACGCTCGCTAGGAAGCGTAATAAGATAAATGTTTCCGCGCTCGCCGCCGCCATCGCTGGCTTGTGCGGTGCCCTCAATGCCCTGGCTGGCACGCGATGGGCCAAAAACACAGTGCAGCAGGGACTACGTCATCCCTTGGCTGTAAGGGGTTACGCCGCTATAGCGGGCATAGTTGCCCTGCGTGTTTTCGGCTATGGCGCAGCCGTACTCGACGGCATCACGTTCAAGCTGCGCGCCAGCGAACAATTCGAGGCTGGCAACGAGCGCGCGGGAAATCTATACAACGGTGCGGCGATTGGTTTTTTGCTGGGCGAATCGGCCATCACAGCGGGGACATCCGCCGTGATGGTCGTAATGGCCTCCAAAGCGGTCGGGGTGGTCGCGGCGCTGGCGACCCCGCTGCTGGGCATCCCGGTCTGGGGTTGGATTGTAGTCGGCGCATTGGCGTTGGGCGTGGGCATCTATTGTTCGATGCGGGGAGACGATGCCAAATTCGACCCCATGAGTTACTGGCTGGACGCCTGCGTCTTCGGCAGACACGAAATTTCAGGGATAAACGGACACAAGGGACTGGAAGCGGAACTCAAGGCCTTTCATAACGCTGCCTTCGGCCCGCAACTGACGGACGAGAATTGGGATGGCATCCCGGCAAGTTCCCTTAAAGTAACCTTTGTCTATCCCCTGCCAGGGAGCGGACATAAACTGACCGCGCAAGGAAATTCCCTGTTAGGGAGCGGACAAAAACTAACCCTGTCGGTAGATCTGGAGGAAACCCAGTTTGAATCTTCCGGTCTCCGGAAACATGTCTACCAGATCGAGAAGCTGGATGAGATTGAAGAACTTACGCTGGTTGCCAGCTACGTTCCCGATAATTCCACTCTGGGAACGTTGACTCTGGAACATTCGCTCAAAAAATGACAAAACCTTTCATGCATACCCTTGAGAGAGACGCGATATGAACGGCAAGATGCTCTTATATCTGTTTTTGATTATCAACATCGTCGTGGTGCTCGTGATGGGTCTTATGCGTGCACGCGCGCACAAGAAGAAGGGCGAGCAATCCATCCCGGAAGAGCAGTACAACGTGCTCATCACCGATGTCAACGCCCTGCGCCCCAGCGATCCGCCGCTGGGCGTTCCGGCGGAGGCAAATACTAATATCATGCGCGTCACCGAAGATTACCTGTTCGTGCGCATGGCAAGCGGAAGTCTGTATGGCGGACGTTTCAGCATGTCGTGGTGGGCGGTTTTTCTGACAGTCATAATTTTATTAATAAGCTCCGTGCTTCTGGTAGAAGAATGGAGCATGAGAGGTCTCCGTGAATTTTTATCATTTAATCTCCTTTGGCCTGCTGCTTCATTCTGGATGTTCATTGGCTGGCGTCGGCAGTTGCCCATCATTTTCAACCGCAAGGCGCGCACGGTGACGTGCTGGTTGTGGGGTAAGCCATACACCCAGAACTGGGACGAGATGACGGCCTATTCCAAGGGCGGGATCGTGGTGGGGCCTGGAGGTTCCGGCAGCGAAGGACACCTCCGTCTGGTCATGGGACACCACTTCAATCCCAAAAAGAAGAAAATGGAAGAAATCAGCGTCAGCGTCTATGAGACGAGAACAAATAAAGGGAATTACTCTGCCAGCGAGCGCGCGGAGATGATTTGGGAATACATCCGGCTTTACATGGAAAAAGGCCCCGCTGCCCTGCCGCCTTTTAATGATTTTGGATATATAGAATATGGTTTGGATCATGCCCGCGAGGCATTTACGTTGTGGGGCGGTATCATAAAAATAACGTTGGGGCTGTTCTTCTCACCCAAACAGATAGTAAAGAATATCTGGAGTCTTTTTCGTGACCACGGATTTTTCGGCGGTATTTTCAGCTTGTTCTTCTTCACGATCCTGAGCCTCATGGCGATTCCCCATAGCCTGCTGTCCATTCCAACTGAGTTGTTCTACATGGCTCTGGATCGCATCCTCCCCCACCGCAAATGGCCGAAGGAACTACTGGAAGCCTGCAATTATGTTTGGGATGGCTCCAACGATCGCGGCCCTCTTTCGGAGCCCGCGCGTAAGGCCTTCGACTTCAATGCCGCCAGAGCCGCCGCCCAGCCTTCGCCGGAAACGGCGGATTGACGGGATTGGATACGGTTTCGTGGAAAAACCCCTTGGTTTCAGCCTGTGCACCACCGAACAGTTTGCTGTCAGCAACGAGCGGGCGGGAAATTTGTACGTCAGCACGGCGATTGGCCTTTTCCTTGGTGGCGTGGTCATCACGAAAGGGGTAGCTACCGCTATGTTTGAGCGGCCGGGCTGGCGACCGTTCTTCTGGGCGTTCCGGTATTGGGCTGGATCGTGGCGGGCGCGTTGGCGCTGGGCGCGGGCATCCCGAACGCCAGGAGTATCTTGCGCTGGCAGAGCGCCGTTCAGAGCGCGGCAGCGGGGTTGCGGCCTCTGGACACCTATTTTGGGTAAGGAGAAATCATGAATGACGAAAGCAACGAAAGCAAAAGTAACAAAGGCAAAAGCAACGAAAGTAGCGAAGTAAGGGACATTTATGCACTGCAATGCCAGATTGGGAATCAATCCCAGGAATGCGCCGCGGTCACTTGCGCGACGATACCAATTCTGCCGCTGCGCTATTCGGCGCATCCATGTCCGCCGAGTCTTCCTTCCTATAGCTATCAGAACGAGAAGAATCTGTTGCCGAAAAGCGGTTTCCCCTCCTTGCTTCGCATGCAATATGACTTGCGTCATGTCGGCGGCGGGCTTATTTATCTGTTCAATGAGAGCAACGGGAAGATTTCTCTCTGGCAAGCCAATGAGGACGGCACTTTTTCTGCCTTGGTATCCGGCCATTGCTCGCTTGGCTCGAAACTGGAGGATTACAAGTTTGGCGACAAGAAATCGTGGCTTTGGGTGGAAAAGGATTCGCTCGTACATATCGTACTGACGGAC
>JAITEO010000253.1 GCA_031281985.1 Zoogloeaceae bacterium
CGACCTGTACGGACAGGCGGTGATGGGTTTTCATTTTTTGCCGCCTCCATCCATGCTGTTTTCATCTTGTTTCCAGAAGGGAAAGAAGTTGAACCATTGCAGGGGATTTTTTTGGCATTCTTCGGTCAGCGCGGCGACATAGCCTTGCGCGTAGGGCAAGATGGCTTCCTGGCGTTCGCGGCGCGGCAGGAGGATACGTTCGGCCAAGGGGCGGAGGGTGATCAGGAAGGTATCGTCGCGCCGGGCGCTGAACAGCGTGAATACGGGACAACCCAGCGCGGCGGCGAGCACATAGGGGCCGGTGGGAAAATGCGCGGGCGCGCCGAGAAAGGGCAGGGCGATGGTGGCATTGGCGATGTTGGCGGCATGGAGATGGACGGGAACGCGGTCGCCGGCGATGACCACCATGCCGCCTGCCGCGACGCGCTCCGAGAGCAGCATCGCGGTAGTGAAATCGATGCGATCCACCTGCACGAGATCGATTGCCAGTTCCGGGTTGAGCGCGTGCAGCATCTGGTTGAAGCGCTGGGCATGGCGCGTGTAGACCAGCACCGTCAGCTTGATGTCGATGTGCGGACGGGCGCGCGTGAGGCAACGGCAAAGCTCCAGGTTGCCCAGGTGCGCGGTAATCAGCAACACGCCGCGCTTTTTTGCAAGCAGCGCCAACACCGGCTGCTCGCCTTCTATCCGGTAGGGGATTTTCAGGCTGTTGTCATAGGAGCACATCTTTTCCAACAGCGTTTCGCCAAAGCGCAGGAAGTGGCGAAAGCTGTTGCGCCGCGTCGGCGCGGGCGTCGTCCCTTTGCTGCTGGCGTGGAGGCGTTGCAGGTATTCCCGCGAAGCGCGACGCGCCAGCGGGCGCGTGAGAAAGAACCAGAGAATGACAAAGAAGAGAAAGAGGCGAAATGGCCACGCGCCAAGACAGCGATATGCCCAAAAGAGGAAGCGCATGCCGCCGATGAATCCGGCCTCGCCGATTTTCGCCCAGTGCATGTCTATTTTCTCCAGCGGCGGCAGAGCAGATGCGGCATGCGCCGCAACATGCCAAAGAAGAGACGGGCATGCATGCGGGAAATGCACAGGTTGTCGTGCCAGGGACGAAAATGCGATCGGCTGTTTTCCGGGTAACGCACCCATACCGGCAGATTGACGATCGGCGTATCCGCCCAGTCCAGCCGCACCAGGATTTCCACATCGAAACTCATGCGCCGGGCGCGCGCCAGCGCGGGCAGGAGCGGCAGGACGGCGGCCAATGGATAGACGCGCAGGCCGCACATGGAATCGACGATGTGCAGCGACAGGGTATTGATCCACACCCAGACATGCGTCAGATAGCGCCCGTACAGCCGTCCCCTGGGAACGCTTTCGTCATAGCGCGGACAGGCGACGATGGCGGCCTCCGGCTGCCTGGCGGCGGCTTGCAGGAAATCGGGCAGCGCCGCCAGATCGTGCTGGGCGTCGGCGTCGATTTGCAGGACATGGCTGGCCTGCAACTGGCGCGCGGCATATTCGATTCCGGTGGATACCGCCGCGCCCTTGCCGCGATTTTCTGCGTGTTGCAGGAGGGTAATCTCCGCCGTTTTTGCGGCCAGCGCCGTCAGGACGCGCGCCGTGGCGTCATTGCTGCCGTCATCGACCAGGATTACCGGCAAATCCAGCGCGCGCAGGGCGTCGACCACCATACCCACGCGCTCGCCGTGGTTGAAAACGGGGATGAGGGCGACGAGACGCATGTTAGGGTTCGTCAAAAAGTAAAACCCCACTTTTTGCCGGTTCAGTCCGCAAAAAAGGGCAAGCGAAGCTTGCCCTTTTTGGGGGTAAAGGCAACGTAATCCCACGGTCGGATGGGCTTGCACCACCCTGCGAAGGGTTTTGCGTTGGGTTTACACAGTTTGCAGAGGGGGCAAGCCCAAGATAAACCGGCACAAGGCCGAAGGCTGGTCTGGCGAAGCCAGATGCGGTGAAGCTGCACAAAAAATGGGAGTTTATTTTTTGACACATCCTCAACTCTTTCGCAAGATCAGCGTTCCCCGCGAACAGGGGGCTTCCTTCAGCGTGTAGGCGAATTCGATTTCCCGTTTTTCGGGACGCCAGATGAGGTCGAGGCAGGGCGTGTCGTTGGGGCGGATCAGGCGCTGGAATTTGAGGCCGGTCATGCGGGTGATCGGGGCGCTTTGCGGGTCCAGGCCGAAATGCAGGTGCGCGAAGTGCGCCACCCAGTCGATTTGCACCACGCCGGGCAACACGGGCAAATTGGGAAAGTGACCGTCGAACCAGACCAGATCCGGCATGCAGCGCAATTGCAGCCGCACCTTGCTCATGGCTTCATTTTCCTCTTGCGTCAGGCAGAGGGCATGCGGCAGGGAGGGCGCGAACAGGCGCGCAAGGTCGCTGTGCGTGGCCTTGCCCATGTCATTTACCGGCAATTCCGTCACATAGCGCCAGCGGCGCGGCAGGGCGATGGCTTCCATCTGTTTGCGCAACGCGGCGCGTAAAAAGCGGTCGAAACGCGCCTTGCCCAGGGTTTTTTTGCGCGCTTCGCCTTCTGGCGTCAGGATGACCGCCGCGCCGAGGAGGAGCCGTCCGCCTTCCTGTTCATGCGCGAGCGGCACGATGCGCGCGTTGCCAATTTCGGGCAGGCACACGAGATTTTGTTCGACCTGCGTCAGGGAAATCCGCTTTTCGCCGATCTTGACCAGCCGATCGGCGCGTCCCAGGAGTTCCAGGTTGCCGCCTTGTTTGTCCAGACGGGCGATGTCGCCGGAAAGAAAACCGCTTGCCTGCTCGGCCTCCGGCAAGGTCGGCGAGTGGATCAGCAGGCGGGAGGTGTTGGCCTCCAGGCTCAGGCGCACGCCGGGCAGGGGTTGCCAGGGCGCGGCGCCGCAGCGATGTGCCGTTGCGCCGGTTTCCGTGCTGCCGTAGATTTCGATGAGCGGCGCGTGCAGGAACGCCATGCCGCTGGCGGCGACTTCGGCGGCAAGCGGGCTGCCGGACGAGGTCGCCATCTTCCAGCGCACATCGGGCGCAAGTTTCGGCGCCGCGTCCGCCAAGGCTCTCAGGAAGGTGGGCGAGGTGACGAGGAGGTAATCCGCCGCGGGCAATCGCTCGCTGTCTTCGGGATAGCGAAGTTTTTCCGCGACCCAGGGACGGGCAAAGAGCAACGGCCAGAAGACGAAGAACGCCAGCCCGTACATGTGCGGTTGCGGCACGCTGCGGACGAAACGGGTGTCCGGCGTGAGCGTCTTCGCAAAGGCGGCTTCCAGCATCTGGCTCTCGGCGCGCATCTGCCGCAAACTCTTTTCGATGGGCGTGGGCTTGCCGGTCGAGCCAGAGGTAAACAACAGGAGGCCGGAAGAGGAGCAATCCGCGCCGGATACATCGGATGCGCCGGATACGCTTGATGACGCCTGTGTATGCCAAGTGGACAGGGCGTTTGCCGGATGTTGGCGGCCAACCCAGGGGATTGCCAGCGCGCTGCGCGTCGCGGGCAGGTCGTCGCCCGTCAGGGCCACCATCTTGCCCAATGACCATGCCGCCAGGAGCCAGACATCGAAGGCATACGCGTCCGGCTCGAACAGCGCGATGCCGGGGCGTCCGGCGAGCGTGCCCGTTTTCAGCCCCGCCAGCGCCTGCCGCGCCAGGGCAATGTCGCGCCGGAAGGCGGCGTAGGAGATTGGCGCTCCCGCCCGGTAGGCCACGACATGACGGTCGCCGGCATCCGCCAGCGGGCAGTGTTGCGCGAAGTCGCGAAAAAAGGCTTCAGGCATGGGGCGGTTCCCGCAAAACGGAGGTGGTGGTATGGGGGGGATGAGCGGACTGGGTGGACTGGGCGGCCTGTTGCGCGCGCCGCCGCACACGTTGGCGAATCAGCCATTCGCCGGCGAACATCAGTCCCATCAACAGGTAGGCGATCAGGCCGTTGTAGAGCGCCCAGATTTCTTCCCCGGCGTGGATGCTCCACAGCGAAATCGCGCCATTGCCGAGAAAGAACAGACACCAGGCTTTCGTCACCGCGCGCGTATAGCGCACGCCGGATTCCGGCAGGTCGGGTTCGAAGCGCCGCGCCAGGCGCTCGATCAGGCTTTGCTTCTGTGTGAGACTGAAGGCGAAGAGGAGAAGAAACATCAGATTGACCAACACCGGATAGAACTGGAGGGAAAGGCTGTTGCGCCAGAAAATCGCCGCCAGTCCCAAGAGGGCGACGAGGCAGCCCGGCAGATATTGGAACGGACGCGGCAAGAGGGAAAAGGCGGAGATGTTCCCGCCGCGCCGCGGCCATGCCAGGGGCAGCAACAGGACGCCGCACCACCAGAAGGGCCAGCCCTGCAGGTGACAAAGCCAGAAGAACAGCGGCAGCGAGAAACCCAGGGCAAAGACGAACCAGCCGGGCATCAATTTTCCCGTGGCGGCGCAAGCAGCGCGTTGACGATGTCGCCCACGCTGCGGATTTCCTTGAACTCTTCCGGGGAGATTTGCCGCCCGGCGCGTTTCTTGAATTCGATGGCTAGATCGACGGCGTCGATGCTGTCGATGTCGAGATCGCGGTACAGGTTCGCTTCCAGGGTGATTTTTTCCGGTGGAATGTCGAACAGATCGGCCAGCAGTTTGACGATCAGGGCGTATGCGGTCTCTTTGTCCATGCCAGATTCTCTTGCGGATTCGGTTGTGCTCATTGGGTTCTGTGGGCGGCGATGAAGTCGGCGAGGGCGCGCGCGGAAGCGAAAATCTGCCGCGTTTCCTCGGATTCCGTCGAAATTTTCAGACCGTAACGTTTTTGCAGGCCGACGCCCAATTCCAGCGAATCGATGGAATCCAGCCCCAACCCCTCGCCGAACAAGGGTT
>JAITEO010000162.1 GCA_031281985.1 Zoogloeaceae bacterium
CTCCACGCGATTCGACGCTTCTTCCTCCTGACTCCGCGCCCATTCCTGCAACACCTCACGCCCCAATCCCTTGATCTCCCTGATCGTCCTTTCTTCCGCATCCGCCGCTCGCCTCACCTCCCCTTTCTCGTTCTTCGCCAACTCCAGCAGCCTCAATATCCCCGCCTTCAACCCAGGGTGCGCTTTCAACCATTCCAGCAACTCTTCCTCTGAGCGCTCTTCTTCCGCATCTCTTTCTTGACCTTTCATTTCTTCCTCCTACATTCGATTGATCACTCCATCTCCATAGCAAAACACCTGCCAGAAATCTTTTCCTCTACTTTCTCCACTTTGGATTGCACCCGGAAGCGAGGGAAAGTTCTTCTCCGCGTTTGCTTGACCCGGCACCCGGTGGCCGGGCAGGAGACGGGCGCTCAACGGCATCGCCATCGCCATGTTAATCTCAAAAGGCTTAAAATGGCTTGACATCGAATGTCCGTGGCGCTAGAGTGTGCGAGCAGGGTAAAACCGTGCCTCGGTGCGAGGCATCAACGTTCAGAAGGAGAACATTCATGAAAACCGTTGTGGTACTTGCCGTGGTGATTGTGGCCGTCGTCATCTGGGGCGTCAGCATCTATAACGGGCTGGTCAACCTCTTCAACCAGATTCGCAACGCCTTTTCGCAGATCGACGTGCAACTTCAGCGGCGATACGACCTGATCCCCAATCTGGTGGAGACGGCCAAGGGCTATCTGAAGCACGAGCGCGAAACACTGGAAGCGGTGATCGCCGCCCGCAATACCGCGCAGGCGGCCGCGAAAAGCGCGAGCGACAATCCTGACGCCGCCGCACTGCGCAAGCTTCAGGGTGCGGAATCAGCACTCGAAGGTCTGCTGACCAAGTTCTTTGCCCTTTCGGAAGCCTATCCCGACCTGAAGGCCAACCAGAACATGGCGCAGTTGCAGGAGGAACTGGCCTCGACCGAAAACCGCATCGCCTTCGCTCGGCAGGCCTATAACGACGCGGTCATGCGTTACAACATCCATCGGGAATCCTTCCCGAATTCCCTTCTGGCCGCGCCTTTCGGCTTCAAGCCCGCCGAGCAGTGGCTGAGCGCGGAGGGAAGCGTCATCCGCCAGAACGTCAAGGTCAGTTTTTCGTAAGATGCGTCGTTTCACATGGTTTGAAGGCGAGGTTGCCTCGCTTTCAAACCCGGATCAACCCGGCAAAAAACAGGATTTCACTTTTTGACGCACAGGAAGGTGTCCCATCATGGATTTTTTCGGCGAACAAACACGTGCCCGGAAAAAGACCCGCTGGCTGGTATTCTGGGTCATGCTGGCAGTCGTGCTCATTGCCGTAGCCATCCATCTCGCCGTCACGCTGATTTTCTACGTAGAGAATGGGCCAGATCCCGAGCTTTTCAATGCGACGCTTTGGAACACTTCCAGGTTTTTCAAAACTCTGCTCGTGGTCGGCGGGGTGATTGGTCTGGCTTCGCTCTACAAAATCCGTGAGATTTCCCGCATGGGGGGCGCCTCGATTGCCCTTGAACTGGGCGGGCGTCCTGTCTTGCGGGACACGCGCGACGCACTTGAGCGACGGCTTCTCAATGTACTCGACGAAATGTCCATTGCCGCGGGCATCCGTACCCCCAGAGCCTTTATCCTGGATGAGGAAGCCAGTCTCAACGCCTTCGCGGCTGGCTTGACCACCAACAACAGCGTGGTGGCAGTCACGCGCGGGCTGCTCGACCGCCTCGACCGCGACCAGCTCCAGGGCGTCATCGGCCATGAAATCAGCCATATCGTCAATGGCGATTCCCGCCTCAATCTGCGGATCGTCGGCATCCTGTACGGTATTTTCTTCCTGGTGGTGGGCGGGCGTGGCCTGACCAAGGCGCGAGGCAAGGATGCCGGGGGAGCCATCCTCCTTGGCCTCTTGCTCATGCTCATCGGTTCCATCGGTCTTTTTTTCGGCAGGTTAATTCAGGCAGCCATCTCACGTGAGCGCGAATTCCTGGCCGACGCTTCCGCAGTTCAGTTCACCCGTAACCCGGAGGGACTATCCGGAGCGCTGAGTCTGCTTTTGTCCATGAGTTCCCAAATACAGCACCCCAGAGCAGAAATCGCCAGCCACTTCTTCTTTGCCACCAGCAGCGGCGCGCGTCTCTTTGCCACGCATCCGCCGCTTGCGGAACGCATTGCCCGGATCGGAAAACCTTTCAAAACCAGTGCTCCGCTGGCGCGGCAAGCCACCGTTCAAACCCGCGCGACAGCGCCCGGCGCGGGTTTGTTCGGCATGGCCTTGTCCGACGAGAAGCTGGCGGGCGTCAGCTTCATGAATGGCATCGGTACGCTTGGCGCGCCGCAGCTTGCGGCGGCCCAGACCCTGCTTGCGGGCATCCCGAAGCCGCTGGCCGAGGCGCTGCATTTCCCCGAAGAGGCCCAGGCCATCGTCCATGCCCTGTTCCTGTCCCGCGACGCGAAGGTTCAGGCGCGGCAACTGGAGGATTTGCGCCGCAGTCATTCCCCCGAACGGGTGGAAGCGGCCGTGCGGCACGCGCAATGGCTGGCCCGGCAAGGGACGCGCTATCGCCTGCCGCTTCTGGATCTGGCGCTGCCGGCCCTGCAGGAACTTTCCCCCGAAGCGCAA
>JAITEO010000219.1 GCA_031281985.1 Zoogloeaceae bacterium
CAGCTTGCCTTCACGCCGCTGTCCGCCGCGGGCGAACACTGCCGCTGGCTGCTCATCCAGGACAACCCGCGCGCCGAAACCGCGCCGCCGCCAGACCAGCCTTCGGCTGTCCTGCGGCCTTCGGCCTTGTGCCGGATCAGTCAGCAAAAAAGGGCAGGCAAAGCCTGCCCTTTTTTGGGTAAAGGCGAGGAAACCCACTACCCATCTGCACGATCCCGTAGGGGCGCACTGCGTGCGCCCGTTGGCCGTCACGCGGCGGAATGGTTGCGGGCGCGCGCAGCGCGCCCCTACGAGAACCGTTCAGACTGCGCTGGTTTTGCGTTGGGGTTAACGGTTTGAAGCCAGGCTTCGCCTGGTTTCAAACCCCAAGATAACCCGGCAAAAAGTAGCCTTTTACTTTTTGACGCACCGAATCAAGTAATCGAAGGCGGAGAGGCTGGCCTTGGCGCCTTCGCCCATGGCGATGATGATCTGCTTGTAGGGCACGGTGGTGCAGTCGCCCGCGGCGAACACGCCGGGAAGTGTGGTCTGTCCCTTGCCGTCGATGACGATTTCCCCCGTGGCGGAAAGTTCCAGCGTGCCTTTCAGCCAGTCGGTGTTGGGCAAAAGGCCGATTTGCACGAAGATGCCTTCCAGATCGAGGCGATGCGTTTTGCCGCTGGCGCGATCCGTGTAGGAGATGCCGGTGACTTTTTGTCCGTCGCCATGCACTTCGCGGGTTTGCGCCATTTTCAGGATGGTGACATTGGCAAGGCTGGCGAGCTTTTGTTGCAGCACGGCGTCGGCGCGCAGGGCTTCGCCGAACTCCAGGAGGGTCACGTGCGCGACGATGCCCGCCAAGTCGATGGCGGCTTCCACGCCGGAATTGCCGCCGCCGATGACCGCCACCCGCTTTCCCTTGAATAGCGGGCCATCGCAATGCGGACAGTAGGCGACGCCGCGAGCGCGATATTCGGCTTCGCCGGGCACGTTCATTTCCCGCCAGCGCGCGCCGGTGGAAAGAATCACGCTCTTGCCCTTCAATACCGCGCCGCTGGCGGCATGCACCTCGATGGGCGCGCCGTCTTCTCCCGGCACGAGGCGCGCCGCCTTTTGCAGGTTCATGATGTCGACGCCGTAGGCGCGCACGTGTTCTTCCAGCGCCGCCGCCAGGCGCGGGCCTTCGGTCTGCGGGACGGAAATGAAGTTCTCGATGGAGAGGGTATCCTGCACCTGACCGCCAAAACGCTCGGCGAGCACGCCGACGGCCAGTCCCTTGCGGGCGGCATAGATGGCGGCGGCGGAACCGGCGGGGCCGCCGCCGATGACGAGCACGTCGAAGACGTCCTTGCCGCTGATTCTTTCGGCGGCGCGCGCCGCCGCGCCGGTATCGATCTTGCCCAGGATTTCCGGCAGGCTCATGCGTCCCGCGCCGAAGGGCTTGCCGTTCAGGTAAATCGTCGGCACGCTCATGATTTGGCGCTCTTCCACTTCCTTGAGAAAGCCCGCGCCGTCGATCATTACCGTCTCGAAAGCGGGATTGAGCGCGGCCAGGGTGTTTACCGCCTGTACCACGTCCGGGCAGTTGATGCAGGAAAGCGAGACGAAGGTCTCGAACCGGAATTCGCCGGAAAGCGCCTTGATTTGCGCGATTTCCTCCGCTTCCAGGCGGGGCGGATAACCACTGGTCTGCAACAGCGCCAGCACCAGCGAGGTGAATTCGTGCCCCAGCGGGACGCCCGCGAAATGAATGCGCGGCTTTTCGCCAGCGCGGGCGATGCCAAAGGAAGGACGGCGGACATGGTCGCCGTTTTCCGAAAAAGTCACCTTGTTGGAAAGGCTGGCGATTTCCGTGAGCAATTCCCGCATCTCGGCGGCTTTCGGGCTGTCATCCAGGGTGGCGACGAGTTCGATGGGGGAAACGAGCTTTTCCAGATAGGCTTGCAACTGGGTCTTGATGCTGGTGTCGAGCATGATGTTCTCCGAAAGGAAAGCGTCAAAAAGTAAGAACCCACTTTTTGCCGGTTTGATTTGGGGTTTGCAACCAGGCAAAGCCTGGCTTCAAACCGTGTAACCCCCACGCAAAACCAGCGCGGTCTGTGTGGTTCTCGTAGGGGCGCGCTGCGCGCGCCCGTAAATCATCTGCCGCGTGAGCGGGTAGTGGGTTGCGTTGCCTTTACTCCAAAAAAGGGCAGGCTTCGCCTGCCCTTTTTTGCTGACTGAACCGGCAAAAAGTAGATTTTCACTTTTTGCCGATTTGAAATCAGATCTTGCCGACCAGATCCAGGGAAGGCGAAAGCGTCTTTTCGCCTTCTTTCCACTTGGCGGGGCAGACTTCGCCCGGATGGGACGCCACGTATTGCGCCGCCTTGACCTTGCGCAACAGTTCTTCCGCGTTGCGGCCAATGTTGCCGGCATTGATTTCGATGACCTGGATGCGGCCTTCCGGATTGATCACGAAGGTGCCGCGTTCCGCCAGACCCGTTTCCTCGATCAGCACGCCGAGGTTGCGGGAAACGACCTGCGTGGGATCGCCTATCATCGGGAATTGCAGCTTGCGGATGGTATCCGAGGTGTCGTGCCAGGCCTTGTGGGTGAAATGCGTGTCGGTGGAAACGGAATAGATTTCCACGCCCAGCTTCTGGAATTCGGCGTAGTTGTCCGCCAGATCGCCCAGTTCGGTGGGGCAGACGAAGGTGAAATCCGCCGGATAGAAAAACAGCACCGACCACTTGCCCCGAAGACTGGCTTCGGTCACTTCCACGAACTTGCCGTTGTGGAAGGCGGTCACGGAAAAAGGCTTGACTTCGGTATTGATCAGGGATGGCATAAGAAACTCCTCATTGAGTGGTTGAACAGACAAGACGTATGGTAAGCGGCACGCGGGAATTGTTCCAATTGTTTGTTATCATAAATTACATAGTCCGGGACTATGGCAAGGGGGCTGGCAACGGAGCGCGGGGAAATTCGTTCGTTGCTTTTTTTGCTCAACATATTCGGGGCAGTTGGTCGTCGGCGCGCCAATCCACCAGGCGTTGTCCGCCCATGCGGGTGGTCATGCGCACGAAGTGGCGGGAATCTTCCGTGACGACGCCGATCCTTGCCGCCGCGCCGCCCAGCGGATGCGCGCGGAGGGCGGCAAGCGCGCGTTCGGCGGTGTCGGGCGCGCAGAAGACGACGAGTTTGCCTTCGTTGGCAAGGTAGAGCGGATCGAAGCCCAGGAATTCGCAGGCGGCGGCAACGGCGGGCTGGACGGGAATCCGCGCCTCCTCGATCTGCATTCCGACGCCGGACTGATGGGCGATTTCATTCAGGGTCGCGGCCAGGCCGCCGCGCGTCGGGTCGCGCAGGACGTGCGCCTCGGCGCCACTTGCCAACACCTCGGCAACCAGGCCATGCAAGGCCGCCGTATCGGAAACGATGGCGCTGGCAAAGGCGGCAACGCCGGTGCCGGAAAGGTTTTCGCGCGCGTGGAGGATTGCCATGCCGTGATCGCCCAGCGTGCCGGAAAGCAGGATTGCGTCACCCGCCCGCGCCCGCTGTCCGCCCAAGTCCACGCCCGCCGCCAGCGCGCCGACGCCGGTCGTGGTGATGAACACGCCATCGCCCTTGCCGCGCTCCACCACCTTGGTATCGCCCGTGACCACGGGAACACCCGCTTGCCGCGCCGCCACCGCCATGCTGGCGACAAGACGATCCAGCACGGCAAACGGCAAGCCTTCTTCCAGGATGAAGGCCGCCGCCAGCCACAAGGGACGCGCGCCCATGACCGAAACATCGTTTATCGTGCCATGCACCGCCAGGCAGCCGATGTCGCCGCCGGGAAAGAACAGCGGCGAGACCACATGGCTGTCGGTCGTCATCACCAGCCGCTCATCCGGCAGAAGCCCCGGCAACACGGCGCCGTCATTGCCCGCGCGCAGCCATGCGTTATCGAAATGCCGGAAAAACACCGCCTCCAGCATCCGCCCCATCGCCCGCCCGCCCGCGCCGTGCGCCATTTCGACGACATCGGAAAGCAAGGGGGCGAAAACGGGAGAAGACATGCGGCAAAGGGCGGGTGTATCCGGTATTCGCCGCGCCCGCCGCGCCACCCATCACGCCGTTTTGTGGGAAAAGACGGCTGCGTGGCGCGACGGGTCGCTTGGTTGGTTCTGGGTCAGTCCTGGGTTTTGCTGCGCTTGATGGCTTCGCTTACGGCGAGTTCAGCGCGTTCGGCGCTGGTCATGCGCGGTTCCGGCTTCGCGGCGGGGGTGGCCGGATTCTTGCCGGACAGCGTGTCGATCCAGGTTTCCCCGCCCCAGGGCATGAAGACGCGCATGGAAACGCGGGCGGCTTCGGCCAGTCCCGCGGCGGCGTTGCTCACGATCGGTTGCAGAGGCTGGATTTCGGCCTCCACCTTGGGCATCCAGGGGGTGAACAGGGAAAGCCAGGCGTCGACGGACGGCGCGCCGGGAATCTGCGCCGGGAAAAGCGATCCCTTGGCCTGCTCCTTGGGCGTTTCCGCCACAGCGGTCAATCCCGGGGTGTATGGGGCGTAAAGACGCGCCATATCCAACCAGGCGCGCTGACAGTATTCAAGGTAATTCACCCAGAAAGAAGAAAAGTCCTGCATGGTGTGTTCCTCCACATCTCATTTGTCTGAAGGATGTAGCCTAACACATCAGAGGGATCAGGGGGCAGAGAGATGAAGCGGCGCGCATCATTCGTCCCTCGATTCGCCACGATGCTCGATCAACAGTTGCGGCGTCTGGACGCCGCGGTATTCGTTTACGCCCAGGCGGTAGGCAAGATGCATCCGGGGCGCGCAAGGGAGGCGGGTGTCGGCGTTGAATTCCATGCCTTCGATGCGGTGCCCATTCTTGTTGAGGCGCAGTTTCAGGTGTTTTTCTTTCAGGAGTTTTTCCTGTTCGATGGCGAAGTCATCGGCAAAGAGCGGCGCGGGAAAGCCCTGTCCCCAGATTTCCCGTTCCAGCAGGCGCGCCGTTTCCAGATTGAAACAGGACGCTTCCAGCGGGCCGTCGGTTTCCAGCGACTGTTCCAGCGCCTCCGGGGCAATGAGTTCGCGCGCGATCTCGGCAAAGAGGGCGCGAAAGCGCGGAAAATCCTCTTCACGCAAACTCACGCCCGCCGCCGCCGCGTGACCGCCAAAGCGCAGCAATAGTCCCGGCGCGCGCTTGGACATCAAATCCAGCGCGTCGCGCAGGTGCAACCCATGAATCGAGCGCCCCGATCCCTTGAGTTCGCCGGATTCCCCGCGCGCAAAGGCGAACACCGGGCGATGGAATTTCTCTTTTATCCGCGCAGCCAGGATGCCGACCACGCCTTGATGCCAGTCGGGATCAAAAAGCGCCATGCCGGGCGGCACTTCCTGCGGATCGAGATGTTCCAGCACGGCAAACGCCTGATCGCGCATGCCGCTTTCGATTTCGCGCCGCTCGCGATTCAGGGCATCCAGTTGTTGCGCGTAGCTCAGCGCCTTGCCGGGATCATCGGCCATCAGGCATTCGATGCCGATGCTTATGTCCTGCAACCGTCCCGCCGCGTTCAGGCGCGGCGCCAGGATGAAGCCGAGATCGAACGTGGAAAGCCGGGCGCGTGTGCCGCCCGCCGCCGCAAACAGCGCCGCGATGCCCGGCGAAAGCTGACCGGCGCGCATCCGCTTCAATCCCTGGCTGACCAGGATGCGGTTGTTGTGATCGAGCGGCACGACATCCGCCACCGTGCCCAGGGCCACCAGATCCAGGAGATGCGCCAGATTGGGTTCCGGCGCGCCAGAAAACCAGTCGCGCGCGCGCAGTTCGGCGCGCAGGGCGAGCATGACGTAGAACATCACCCCCACGCCCGCCAGGTGCTTGGAAGGAAAGGCGCAACCCGGCTGATTGGGATTGACGATGCAATCCGCTTCCGGCAAACGTTCGCCCGGCAGGTGATGGTCGGTAATCAGGGTAGCGATACCCAGTTCGCGGGCGCGGGCAACGCCTTCCAGGCTGGCGATGCCGTTATCCACGGTGATGATCAGATCCGGCGCATGCGTTGCCGCAATCTCCACGATTGCCGGAGAAAGGCCATACCCCATGGTGAAGCGATCCGGAACCAGATAACGCACCTGCGCGCCGCGTCCCAGGCTCATCTGGCGCAGGGCGCGCAAGCCGACGGCGCAGGCGGTCGCGCCATCGCAATCGTAGTCGGCCACGATCAACAACCGCGCGCCAGCTTCCAGCGCGTCCGCCAGCAGCATGGCGGCGGCGTCCGCGTGGGTCAGGGCGGCGGGCGGCAACAGGTTTTTCAGGTCGTAATCCAGTTCCCGGCGATCGGTGACGCCGCGCGCCGCATAAAGCCGCGCCAGCAAGAAAGGCAGCCCTTGCGTTTCCAGACGCTCGCGCGCGGCGGCAGGCACGGGACGGCGCAGGAATTGCATGGAGGCGCTCAAGAAGCCGCGCCAGCGGCATCCGCATCCGCCGGAGGCGCCGCCTCTTCCGGAACCGGCTGCAACTCCGGTGGCACGGGCGCGCCCAACAGACCGGGATGCACCTTGAACACCTCCGGCGGCACCACCTTTTCCGCCGCTGGCTGCCTGTGCGCGCAAGCGCCCAGAAGGAGAAGGAAACAACAAAGAAGACAAGAAGGACGATTCATGGGAAATCTTCAAAAAGACCAAAGCGGGAGAATGATAACGCGCCTTCTCCCGGCAAATCTCATTTATTGGGGTGCGACAAAAAGTAAAACCCTGCTTTTTACCGGTTTGTCTTAGGGGTTCGTTGCCTTTCCTTCGCAAGAAGCGACGTATGCGTCGTCTCTTGCCTTGTGAACGGAAGGGGGT
>JAITEO010000018.1 GCA_031281985.1 Zoogloeaceae bacterium
GCCATCGGTGTTGTCGCCCAGAATGCGTCCCTCCCGGAAAATCAGGGTATTGACCGCCCTGGCGGCGCGGGCGCGCGGCGTGCATTCTTCCGCCAGGTGAAAGGCGTCTTCCTTGAACGGCACGGTAATGTTCGCCCCGCGCGCATATCCTTCGCATGCGCAAATGAACTGGCGCACCGCCTCGGCAAACCCGTCCCGCGGCGCCAGCCGGGCTTCATAACAAAGGTTTTCCCCGCAGGCGCGCGCAAATTCCGCGTGAATCCGCGGACTCTTGGAATGGGCGACGGGATTGCCGAAAACGGCATAACGGTCAGGAGACAGGGGACAGGAGACAGGAGACAGAACGCTTGCCTTGTCCTCTGGATTTTGTTGCTGCGTGCTGGGCGTGTTGGGCATGATGGCTTTCCTTCAGACTACAGACCCCTGACCACAAAGGCCGCGCAGCGGCCGCTCTGTCCTCCGTCCTCTGTCTTCTGTCATCTGGTCTCGATACTGTCGCCCCTGGTAAAGGTCCAGGTGCGGGTGATGACCAGTTGGTCGGTGTCGCGGGCGATGGCGGGGGGGAAGGGGGCGTAGGGGCCGGCGTCCTTGACGATGCGGTAGGCGGCGTCGTTCAGAACCTTGTGCGGGGAGGGGTGGTCGATGTTGATTTCCAGGATCTTGCCGTTCTTGTCCAGGGTGACGGTGAGCACCAGCGCGCCGTAGAGCTTGCCGCGCGCCGCTTCCGGGTAATTGAGCGCGCCCCAGCGTTCCACCTTTTGCCGCCAGTCCTCGATATATTGGGCGAAGCGGTATTCCTGGGTGCGCGCGCCGATGAAGGCCTTGCGCGGGCGTTTGTTGTAGGCGTCGGTATTGCGGGCAATCTCGCCTTCCAGGCGCGCCATGGCGCGCGCGGATTCCAGCAGGTCCTGGCCAATGACGGGCGGGGCGGACTGCGGGTCCAGCACGTCCTTTTCCTGCCGCCGGGTCTTCAGGCTGCTGGTCATGGCGGTGAGTTCGCGCCTTTGCGCTTCCAGCGCGTCCACCCGCCGCTGCATCTGTTCGAGCTGATCGCCCGTTTGCGTCAGCCGGTTGGGCGGCAGGGGCGTGGTGACGCGCCGGTCTTCCCTGGAATTGCCGCCGCCTTCCAGATTCGTCTGCGCCAGCGCCTGAACCTCCTTGGCGTTGGGCACGTTGGCGCTCTTGCTGTTGACCAGGATGACTTCCAGCCCGCGATCCCGCACCTGTTTCCTGGGTTCGCCCTGCGGGAAAAAATAGCTCTGCCCGATGGGCAGCGTATGGGCAAAAAAGGACAGCGCAAACGCCAGACCCAGGGAATGCGTCTGCACGAATCGGGAAAGACGAGCGCCCGGCGACATGATTCTTTCAGACCGGCGCGGATTCGGCAGCGACCGGCACGTCGGAAGGCGCAGACGGCGCGACGGGGGTTTCAGGCTCTTTTGCCGCCATCTCTTCCGGCGGCAATGCTTCGTCATCGTCCTCTTCTACCAGCGCCTGCACGTCCAACGCCTCCACGACATGACAATGCGCTTCCAGGGCGAGGAAATCCAGGTGATCGACCGCCACCTTCAGGCGTTGGCCAGAAGGAAAGCGCGGTGTGCCGGGCAGGCGCACGAACAGGGGCAGGTCTTCGAAGCGCGCCAGGTCGTCGCGGCGCACGACGACCACGGCGGTGGTCATCGATTCCTGCGCCAGGTAGCGCAGGCACCAGTAGCGTTCCATGCGCCGCTGGAATTCGGCATAGGCGGCGTAGGTGAGTTCAAAGTCGCGCAGGGCGGCGAACAGTTCGGCGGAACGCGGGGCGAAAGGCGGCGGCGTCCCTTCCAGGGCGGCGATCAGTTGCCATTGATTCGCCAGATCGCAATAGCGGCGCAGGGGCGAGGTCATCCAGGCGTATTGCGGCACGCCCAGCCCTTCGTGCGGCTGCGGCGCGGTCGTCATGCGCGCCTTGCCGCCGGTCTGCGCGCGGTACAGCGCGGCAATCCGGCGCTCGGCGAGCAGGCCGCCCCAGGTGGTGTTGGCGATGATCATCAGTTCCGCCACCAGCTTGTCCAGCGGACTGCCGCGTTTTCTGGCGATGATCTGGACGCGGCAATTTTCCGCATCCAGAAGATCGCCGGTAATCTCGAAGCTGTAGTCGTTGATGCCCTGCGTGGCGGCAGGCTTGCCGCGCCGCGCTTCCGCCGCGCAGGCAAAGCGCCAGAGAAACGACAATTCCTTGCAAAAGGGTTTGTCCTCCGGCAACGCGCCGCGCACGCTCGTTTCGTTGAACCAGGGTTCGATTTCGTGGTGGCGCAGGTTGGCGGCAATGTGCACGCGTTCGACGCAGGAAGCATGCGCCACGATGTTTTGCGCCGCGTCGACCTGCAGGTAGAGCGATACCGCCGGACAAGCGCGGCCTTCCGCCAGCGTGCAGGCATCCACCACCGCTTCCGGCAGCATGGTGATCTTTTTCCCCGGCATATAGACGGTGGATAGACGGGCGCGGGCAATGGCGGCGAGCGTATCACCATGCGCCAGCGCCAGTCCCGGCGCGGCGATGTGGATGCCGATGCGCCAGCCGCCATCCGGCAGGGCAGTCAGCGAAAAGGCGTCATCGACCTCGGTGGTGTTGGCGTCATCGATGGAAAAGGCGCGTACATCGGCGTTTGGCAAATCATCGGGCAGGGTAGGTAAATCGAAGGGAGGAAACCCCGTGCCCTGGGGAAACTGCTCGGCCAGGAAGCGTTGCAGATGCACGTCGTGCGGCGATTTCAACGCGCCGGTGCGCAGCAGCAATTCGGGCGGCGAGCAGGAAAGCGCGTGGGCGGCGGCCTCGAAGGCCTTGATTTCCGGGCGGTTGCGGTCGGGTTTGACCAGCAGGCTGGCGGCGTGGGGAGCGAGTTCGGCGGGCAGTTTTCCGGCGATCAGCGCCTCTACCCAACCCTCGATGGCGAGCGCCTGCTGACGCTTTTTTTCAATACCGGCCAGAGCGGCGCGGAGAGTGTCGGCAGGGGCCTTACGGAAATGCCCCTTGCCCTTGCGCTGGAAGTAGACCGGCGCGGCATGCAGGGCAAGCAGCAACGATGCCGCTTCGGGCGCTGCGGGCGCGTGACCGTAGTAGTCCTTGGCCAAATCAAGAAAAGCAAATTCGCCTTCACCGGCAATCTCCCAAAGAAATGCAACGTCAATATCGGCGGCCAGCGGCTCGGCCTCTTTCAGAATTTGTCCCGGCGCGGGGTTCTGAAAGCGCAACAAGATCTGCGACGCCTTGATTTTGCTGCGTTTTCCGCCGGGCAGTTCCACTTGCAGGCTGGTTTCGTTATCCATGAGGATACTGCCCGCCCGGAAACTTCCGCCTTCTTCAAAAAGTACGTTTTCGTTCATCGGAGCATTATAAACCGGCGAATTCCAGGATTTGCGGGATGAATTCGACAAAGCGGGTAAAACTGTGGTTGCCGCCCGCGCAAACCTGCTGGCGCGCGCCGGCGTAGTGCGCCTGGGTGCGGCGGCAATCCAGCACCTCGTCGCCAGTCTCCAGCAGCAGCAGATAGCGTTCGGGCGTGGGCGTCTCCACGGCAAGGCCACGCAACCGATCGATATGCGCGGCTTCTACATAAAAAGTCTCGCCGGTATAGGGGTTTTTCTGGACGCCCAGGAAATGCGCCGAATCCAGATGCGCCGCCACTGCGGGATTGATCAGCACCGCCCGGAGATCATGGCGCTCCGCCAGCCAACTGGCATAGTAGCCGCCCAGCGACGAACCCGCCAGGGTCAGAGTCGCCCCCGCCCTCATACACGCGGTGACGTTTGCTTCCAGGAGCGTCATTGCCGCGTCCGGCGGCCAGGGGATTGCGGGCGTATCCAGGCGATCCGCCAGTCCGCGCGCCGCCATCGCCTCGCGCAGGGCGAGCGCCTTCCAGGAGCGCGGCGAGGAAGCAAAGCCGTGCAGGTAGAGGATGCGGTTCAGTGCGCCGTCCATCGTACCCAGCCCAGCCAGGCGGTGAGCAGGACCACGCCGCCGAAGACGATGCGATACCAGGCGAAACTGTTGAAGGTGTGGCGGGAGACGAAATAAATCAACCCCTTGACCGCCAACAGCCCGAAAACGAAGGAGGCGACAAAGCCCACCGTGAAGACGGGCAAATCCTCCATGCGCAACAGATCCCAGCTTTTCATCACGTCATAGAAGGTGGCCGCGAACATGGTGGGAATCGCCAGGAAGAAGGAAAACTCCGTTGCCGTCTGGCGCGACAGTCCGAACAGCATCCCCCCCATGATGGTCGCGCCGGAGCGCGACACGCCCGGCCACATGGCGACGCACTGGGCAAATCCCACCTTCAGCGCGTCCGGCCAGCGCATGTCGTCCATGGTGGTTGCGCGGATGGCTTTCGGACGCCGCGCCGCGCGCCGCTCGATGTAGAGCATCAGCACGCCGCCGCCAATCAGCGCGCAGGCGACGGAGAGCGGATGAAAGAGATAGCCCTTGATGAAAGCGTGCAACAACACGCCCAGCACGGCGGCGGGCAAGAAGGCCACGACCAGCAACAGCCAGAACCGCCGCTGCGCCGGATCACGCCGCCAGCCACGCAAGGCCAGCGCGATGCGCACGCGAAAATGCCAACACACCGCCAGAATCGCCCCCAGTTGGATGACGATCTCGAACACCGTGCTCTGCGCGCTCGTATAGTCCAGCAAACTCCCGGCAATAATCAGATGCCCGGTGGAAGACACCGGCAAGAACTCGGTCAGCCCCTCGACGATGCCAAGTATCAGGGCCTTGAATAACAACAGGAACTCCA
>JAITEO010000055.1 GCA_031281985.1 Zoogloeaceae bacterium
AAACGCAAGCCCACCATCAAAATGACGCCAGCGCCCAAAAGGAGCGGAATCAGGAGATAAGGCCCCCAGACATAGCCGCTGATCTGGTCGAGAATCTTGACAAGGGAATCCATGGAAACAGCCGCCTTTCTGTTCGTCAAAAAAACCGGGAGCCAGAATTGCAGGCTCGCGGCAATGGGTTACCGGGAACTGCGATGAATTGCCGACATCATTTCAGCTTGCCGCGCATGACGCGCACCTTGCTGGGGTCCTTGGCGGTGGTCTTGCCGCCCTGCCCGCTCAGATTGCCGCAGGCGCAGGTAATCTTGATGTGGGAAACCGAACTGACGATGCCCTTGCATTCCAGGCATTCATAGTACAACTCCCCGTCTGCCGGAAGATTGTCCGGGGATGGGGCGGGTTCCACGGGATAGAAGTTGTAGATTTTTCGCATATCGACAGCCATGACGAACTCCTCGTTAGTGCGCGGCAAAAAGCAAGGCCTCGCCTTTTGCCAGACCGTTCAAAGAAGGGGAAGTCATCGGGAAGGCGCTCCTTCGCCGACGCTTGCCGCCAGGCGGAAGTGGCGGTTGGCGGCGTCGGGTTCTTCCAGCGTGTCCAGGAGGCAGGCCAGGGCAAAATGGGCTTCGTGGCTGGCGGCGACGGAAAGCGAGGCTTCCAGGTAATTCCTTGCCTTGCCCCAGAGTTGCTGGCGAATGCACAGTCGTCCCAGCGCCAGCAGCAGGCGGGCATCCCGCGGATGAGCGGCAAGCCAGGCTTCCGCGTGGGCGATGCGGGCGGTCAGCGCCCTGCCGGGCGTCGCCGTCAATTGTCCATAGAGTTCGGCCAGATCCGGCAGGACATCGTCGGCATCGCCCAGATCGGCAATGGCGTTTTCCACGATTTCGGCGGCGGCATCGTCTTCGCCCGCGCGGTGCAGCCTGCGCGCGGCGGATTCCGCCAGACGCGGCGTCCGCTCGCCTTTGGGCAGGGCATTGAAATAGGCGAGCAGTTCGTCCGCATTGGCCTGCCGCTGCATGAGCGCCTGCTGGTGCATCTTGCGGCGGATTCTCCTTGCCGCTTCCTCCGGCATGCCGCCGCGTTTTTCCAGTTGGCGCAACAGGCGCAACACGCCCTCCACGTCGCCCGTTCCCTGGCGGGCGCGCATCTCCAGGCGCAGGGCGGCGATATGCCGGCCATGCCGGCGCTGCACCTCCTGCAAGTGCAGGAGCGCGGCCTGTTCGTCGCCCATTTCCAGCGCGGTTTCCGCGCCTATCATGTGGGCGGCGACGGCGGTCTTTTCCTCGTCGGCGGCCTGGGCGCGTTCCAGCCAGAGGGCGGTTTCTTCCGTCTTGCGCATCCGTTGCGCGGCGCGGGCGGCAATCAGGGCGGCGGTGGCGGCGAATTGTCCGACCCGCCAGGCACTCTCGGCGGCGCGCAGGGCGTGACCATAACGACCGGCAAAGAGCAGGCGAGTAGCGTTTTCCATGGCGGCCAAGGCTTCCGCGTGTTCGCGTTTTTGCCGGTAGGCGCGCGCCTGCGCGGGCAAGGCCAGCGAGAAACACAGCGCGCGAATCAGGCCATAGGCCAGCGCGAACGCCAAAAGCAGCAGGATGACCAGGAAGGTTAAGGAAATTTCCACGCGCCAGGGCGGCAGCAGCACCAGGACGACGCCATCGTTGCGCGCCAAGAGGGAAGCGGCCACCGCCAGGATAACGAGAACGAGCAACCAGATGAGGCTACGCATGATCTTCAGGGAGTTTCCCGGCTGGCCTTGGCGTTCTGCACGGCGGCAAGGCTTTCGTGCAGGGTCGGCAGCGCGACGGTGATTTCCGCGGCAAGCAACTGGTGCAGATTGGCAAGCGCGGATTGCACCGCCTTGGCGTCGGTATTGAAGGAGCGTTCCAGCCATTCTTTCGCGGCGGTAAGCTCATTTCTGAACGTCCATTGATCGCGCGAAAGCAGCGCCAGTCTGGCGTTCAGGAGACGCAGCTTGATGTTCTCGCGCAGGATGCGGCTCTGGTCGGGCGAGAGCAACTCCGGCGACTGCCGATCGAAGCGCTGGATGCGCACGAGATCGCGGACTTCCTTCCAGGTTTCCTGCGCGAAGGCGCGCCACCAGACAGTATGCGCAACCTCCTCTTCCGCGGGTGGCGGCGGCGCAGGGACGCTCTCCAGGGCCAGGGGCAGGTGGTCGATGCCCATGATGACATTTTCCAGCCGCAGGTTCATGCCGGTCACATCCACGAAGGCCGTGCCGCGCAAGCGTTCCAGATCGCGCCCCAGGGCGCGGCGCAGCGCCAGGAAACGCGGCTCCAGGCGGACGAGGCGTTGATCGGCGGCCTGCAAGGCGAAAATGGCGGCGGGGATATTGTTGGAGAGTTGCAGGTGCTGCACGGCGATGTTGACGTTTTGCTCCACTTCCGCCAGCACCGCGTCGTCGCGGCTGACGGTGGCTTCCTGGTAGACGCTTTGCAGGGCGTTGGCCTGATCCTGGAATTCGCTCAACCGGGCTTCCAGCGCGCCATATTTGCGCTGCAATTCGGCGGCGTCCGACATGGCCTTCTCCGCCAGCGCGCGGCTTTCCTGCATCCGCCGTTCGCCTTCGACGAGACGCTGCGCCAATTCCTGGCGCGTACCGGAAAACGCCGCGCGCGTCTCCAGCCACTGCCAGAGCAAAAGCGCCAGCATGGCCAGCACGATCCAAAACCACGGACTGCGCCAGAAAGACCGGCGCGCGGGAGACAACAACATGGGGAGTTGAGCTTTTTCATTCATGACTGTCGCCCATTATAAGCGTTTAGGAGACGGCAAAAAGTGAAAAGGAAGCGTCAAAAAGTGAAAACCCACTTTTTGTGCGGCAAAGCCGCATTTTGCTACGCAAAACCAGCGCGGTCTTGAAGTTCTCATAGGGGCGCACTGCGTGCGCCCGCAAACCATCAATGCCGCGTAACGGCCAACGGGCGCGCGCAGCGCGCCCCTACGACGGATGGATAGGCAGTAGTGGGTTTCCTTGCCTTTACCCAAAAAAGGGCAGGCTTCGCCTGCCCTTTTTTGCTGACTGACCCGGCAAAAAGTAGATTTTCACTTTTTGACGTCTAAGAAACCAGCGGCGCGCGCTGCCTCCGCGATGCGCGCGTGGGGCGTGAATACCGGCAGTTGCCGCAATGTTGCCGTCAGTTCTGGCGGGCAGCGTTCCACGAGATGGCGCAAGGCTTCGCTGCTGAAAAGCGTCAGCGCGGCAAATTCGCCCGCGGCCAGACGGGCGCTGAATTCCGCCCATCCCGCATCCGGCCTGCTGCGTTGATAGACCGGCACCCGTTCCACCTCTGCGCCCCGCGCCGTCAGGGTATTTGCCAAGAGTTCGCGTCCGCCGCCACCTCGGAAAATGACGACCCTTTTATCGCGCACATTTGATTCGGCAAGTTCCGGCAGGGCAAGCAGGGCTTCGGAATCCGCCTGCGGATGCGGATAGAGGCAATCCTTGATGCCCGCCGCCCGCAGATCCCGCGCCGTGCCTTCGCCCACTGCTACCGCCCGCGTCGTCCGCGGCCACGCACCCGCGGACAATATCTGCGGCAGGGCGTAGCGCACGGCGTTGGGACTGACGAACACGGCAAAATGATAGTCGGCCAGACGGGCGGCGACAGCGCGCAAAGGCGCGGCGTCCGGCCAGGGGGAAATTTCCAGCAAGGGAAAAAAATACACCTCGCCGCCCTGGGCGCGAATCTTTTCCGCCAACTCCCCGGCCTGCGCCAGCGGGCGCGTGATCACAATCAAACGGCCTTGTGGGAGAGACTCGAACATGGCGGCGACCTCACGCTCCGGCCAGAGCGGCCAGGATGGCGTCCGCGCCCCGGCGGCGCAGCTCTTTTGCCAAGGCAACGCCCAGCGCCTCGTCCTCTTCCGGATGGCCGCGCGTTTCGCCTTCCAGCATGTTCTTTCCATCCGGACTGGCGATGAAGCCGCGCAGCCAGAGTTCCCCTTCCTGCAACAGGGCGTAGCCGCCCAGCGGAATCTGGCAGGAGCCGCCCAGGGCGCGGGAAAAGGCGCGCTCGGCGCGCACGCAATGGGCGGTAGCCGCGTCATGCAGGGGCGCAATCCAGGCCGCCGCGTCTTCGCGTCCGGCGCAAATTTCCAGTCCCAACGCGCCCTGCCCCGGCGCGGGCAGGGATTCTTCCGCGGGCAACAGGGCGCGGATGCGCGCCGCCAATCCCAGGCGAATCAGTCCCGCCGCCGCCAGGATGATGGCGTCGTACTGGCCTTCGTCCAGCTTTTTCAGGCGGGTATCGAGATTGCCGCGCAGGCTTTGGATGACGAGATGCGGGTAACGCCGCCGCAACACCGCTTCCCGGCGCAGACTGGAAGTGCCCACGATGGCGCCGGAGGGCAGGTCGGAAAGCGTGGCGTAGCGGTGGCAGACCAAGGCGTCGAGCGGATTTTCCCGCGCGCAGATGGCGGCGAGCAAAAAGCCTGGCGGCATTTCCATCGGCACGTCCTTCAACGAATGCACGGCCAAATCCGCCCTGCCCGCCTGCATGGCGGCCTCCAGTTCCTTGATGAACAAACCCTTGCCGCCAATCTGCGCCAGCGGCCGATCCAGAATCTGATCGCCCTGCGTCGTCATTCCCAGCACGCGCACCCGCGCGTCACCATATAGCGCCGCCAACCGCGCCCGAATATGCTCCGCCTGCCACAAGGCCAAACGGGATTCACGCGAAGCAATGACGATATCCAAAGGAGAAGACATGAAAAAACCCTTGCACACACAAAACGCCCGAACGATAGCACGGGCAGGGGGCAGGAAACAGGAAACAGGAGACAGGAGACAAAAATATGCGGCGGCAAAGCCGCCGGTAACTTCCTCTGATTCCTGATTCCTGTCTCCTGATTCCTGCCCCCCCTCACCCCCTGCGGCTGTAGGCGACGATGGCGTCGGGGATTTTGGCGAGTGGCATCACCTTGTCGGCGGCGCCCAGTTTGATGGCTTCCTTGGGCATGCCGAAAACCACGCAGCTTGCTTCGTCCTGGGCGATGGTGTGCGCGCCGGCGTCGTGCATTTCCTTCAATCCCATCGCGCCGTCGTCGCCCATGCCGGTCATGATGATGCCTAGCGCGTTGGCGCCCGCGTAGCAGGCGACGGAACGGAACAGCACATCCACCGAAGGAATGTGGCGGCTGACATGCGGGCCGTCGCGCACTTCCACGCAGAACTGCGAACCGGCGCGCTTGAGCAGCATGTGCTTGCCGCCGGGCGCGATCAGCGCCAGGCCGGGACTCACCCGGTCGCCGTCCCTTGCCTCGCGCACCTTGATTTTGCACTGGCTGCTCAGGCGTTGCGTAAACATGCCGGTGAAGTTTTCCGGCATGTGCTGGACGACGACGATGCCCAGCACGTCGGCGGGCAGGCGGGTGAGCACCCGTTCCAGCGCCTGGGTGCCGCCGGTGGACGTGCCGATGGCGATGACGCGCTCGCTGGTGGGCGTCAGCAGATTGTTTCGGGAGAGCGGCAGCATGACATCCGCGGTGTATTTCGGGCGATCGGAGACCGTGGCGGGCGGCAGGGTGGCGGCGCGCGCGATGGCGCTTTCCCGGTGCGCCGCGCGCGGCAATTTCTTGAGCGCGGGCGCGGCCTGCGCGGCGGCGTGGACGGCGCGGCAGAATTCCTGCGCGGTTTCCGCAAGGAACTGGCGCACGCCCACCTGCGGCTTGCCGATGACGGACAACGCGCCAATCGCCAGGGCTTCCTGCGTGATCTGCGAACCCTTTTCCGCCATGTGCGAGCAGATGATGGTCGGCGTCGGGTGTTCGCTCATGAGTTGGCGCAGGAAGGAAAGGCCGTCCATGCGCGGCATCTCGATATCGAGAATCAGCACGTCCGGCCATTCGGCTTTCATTTTTTCCCGCGCGAAGATGGGATCGGGCGCAGTTGCGATCACTTTTATGTCAGAATCGCGTTCGAGCATCTGGGAGATGACCTGGCGCACCAGCGTCGAGTCATCTACGATCATGACTTTTATTTTTTCGGTCATTGTTCTGCCTGTCTGGATGTCACGCTGGCGCGCTGGCCGGTGATGGCGGAGAAAACGGACGCGGACTTGCTTGCCGCGATACGCAAGTTTGTCCCGAAACCCGGATGCCGACAAGTCCCGATACCAACAAAACGAATGGAAAACCGCGATGAACCCGGAAGAAAAACCGAATGACATACGCTACACGTTGAAAATGGCGGCGCACACCGACATCGGCAAGATACGCGCCACCAATGAGGACGCGGTATGGAGCGACGCGGATTGCGCCGTCGCCATCCTGGCCGATGGCATGGGCGGACACAAGGCAGGCGACGTGGCGGCGCAGATGCTGGTGAAACGGCTTGCCGAGTGCCTGCCCATTCCGGAGCAGCAGAGCCGCTCGCGCGTCGAGCTTGCCCATGCGCTCCTGGCGTGTATCGAGCAGGTCAATGAGGAAATCTATCGGCTTTCCTGCCGGGAGACGCGTTACGCGGGCATGTGCTCGACGCTGGTCATGGGATTGTTCTGCCGGGATTTCCTGCTCACGGCGCATGTGGGCGATTCGCGCTGCTACCGTCTGCGGCAGGGCGAACTGACGAGCCTTACGCGCGACCACTCGCTCTTGCAGATGCAGATTGACGCGGGGCTGATCCGTCCGGAAGACGCGCGTTTTTCCAGCATCAAGAACCTGATCACGCGGGCGGTGGGCATCGAAAGCACGGTCGAGGCGGAATGCAACGGCTATGACGTGGAGGCGGACGACATTTACCTGTTCAGTTCCGATGGCCTGCACGATCTGCTGCCGGAGCCGGAAATCGCCCTCATCCTGGAGGCGCACGCGGACGACCCGCATGCCGCCTGTCTCCGGCTGATCGACCATGCCAACGCGCGCGGCGGGCATGACAATATTTCCGTCATCGTGGCGAAATTATGCACACCGCAAGCGTAAAGTTTTCTATAATCCTCGCGTAACGCAGTTTCCCTTGCAAATGATTCGTAAGGAACCGTCAAAAAGCGAAATCCGCCTTTTTTGTCGGTTCGGATGATGGCAAAAAAGGATTGCTTCGCTCGCCCTTTTTTGGAGTAAAGGCAACGAAACCCCGCCGCCGGATGGATTTTCGTTGGGTTGCACGGTGTGAAGCCAGGCTTTGCCTGGCTTCACGTCCTTTGCGGGACGCGCACCCAGGACCATCCGGCAAAAGTAGGGTTTTACTTTTTGACGCACACTAACGAAGGCGTGGAGAAATGGCAAAACTGATACTTTCCATGGACGGCCTGGTCTTGAAGGAGATCATGCTCGACAAGGAGCGCATTACCATTGGTCGGCGTCCTTCCAACGACGTCCAGATCAACAACCTTGCCATCTCCGGGGAACACGCCGCGATCACGACCATCCTGGACGACTCCTTTCTGGAAGACCTGGACAGCACCAACGGCACGATGGTAAATGGGAAGGCCATCAAGAAACGCGTCCTGCATCACAACGACGTCGTCACCATGGGGAAATACACGCTCAAGTTCCTGAAGGATTCGGAAGAAGAAAAACGGGCGCAGGAAGGCCGCATCGACGTGACGGCAAGCGCCATCGCAAGACCGCCAGGCGCTGCGACGGGCACGGCATCGGATGTCGCCGCCGCCGTGACGCCTTCCGGCACGACCAGCAATATCGGCACGGCCACGGCCTTCGGCGCCACCAATGTGGGCGGCGGCCCGTTTCCCACGCTGGATCGCAACATCGATACCGACGATCTGCCGGAAGACCCCAAACCCGAAGTCAAACCGGAGGTCAAGCCCAGCCCCGAACCCAGCCCCAAGGCCAGTCCCGCGCCGGAAAACGAAACGGAAGACGACGGGGATATCAAGCTGCCCGAACTGGGCGCGCATGCCGTATTGAGAATCCTGAACGGCAGCAACAAGGGCAAGGAATTGCCGCTCATCAAGACCCAGAACACGCTGGGACGCACCGGCATCCAGGTCGCCAGCATCATCTGCCTGCCCCAGGGCTACGTCCTGCGCCACATGGAAGGCGAACATCCGCCCAGCATCAACGGCATTCCCATCCGGCAGGAACAACTGTTGAACGACGGCGACGTGCTGGAAATCATCGGCGTGCGCATGGCGTTTCGCCTGGAATTTTAAGGGTGCTCGGCAAAAAGTAAAAACCTGCTTTTTGCCGGTTTGTCCTGGGTTTGAAGCCAGGCAAAGCCTGGCTTCAAACCGTGTAAAACACCCCACTCAAAAGCAACTCGCCCGTGCAAGTTTCGT
>JAITEO010000057.1 GCA_031281985.1 Zoogloeaceae bacterium
GGTTGCGGATCCGACGCTGATGCGCCCCGAATCGACGACGAAAGCATTCCTGCGCACGCGCATCCGCATCCGCACGCGCATCCGCATGCTTCCACGACGCGCACGCTTGCCGTCGAGGCGGACATCCTCGCCAGGAACGACGCCCATGCCGCCGAAAACCGCAAGCGTTTCGCGGATGTCGCCTGTCTGGCGCTCAATCTGGTATCCAGCCCCGGCTCCGGCAAGACCACCTTGCTCGTCCGCACCCTGGAAGCCTTGAAGGAGGAACTGCCGCTGGCGGTCATCGAAGGCGATCAGGAAACGCAATTCGATGCCGAGCGCATCCGCGCCGTAGGCGTTCCCGCCCTGCAAATCAATACCGGCAAGGGTTGTCACCTGGACGCGCACATGATCGGCCATGCGCTGGAAAAGCTGCCGCCGCCGGAAGGCGGCATCCTGTTCATCGAAAACGTCGGTAATCTGGTGTGTCCCGCCGCCTTCGACCTGGGCGAAGCCGCCAAGGTCGCCATCCTTTCCGTCACGGAAGGCGAGGACAAGCCCCTGAAGTACCCGGACATCTTCCACGCCGCCCGCCTGCTGCTGATCAACAAGACCGACCTGTTGCCCTACGTGACGTTCGACCCCGAAAAGGCAGCGGCCTACGCCCGCCGCCTCAACCCGCAACTGCAAGCCTTCTCCCTCAGCGCCACCCGCGGCGAAGGGTTTACGTTTTGGCTCGACTGGCTGCGCGAGCAACTGGACCGGATAAAGGCCGCCCGCATCCGGCAACTCGAAACGCAACTCCTGTCGCTCAGGGGACAAAAACCCCACTGACCGCCTCTTCTGTCCTCTGATCCCCGATGCTGTTCGTTCCCAACGTCACTTTCCTGCCCGGGCGGATATTGGCGCGGGCGGGACTCCTGCTGCTGGCGGTGCTGCTCCTGGGCAGCGGACTGATTGCGATCTGGCAGTTGGCGTTGTCGCCGCTTGCCGACGCCTGGCGCAGCCGCGGCTGGATACAGGTGATGGCGAAAATCGAAACCCTCTCCCTGGCGCAGGATGCGCGCGGCGTGCGCCTGCAAACGCGCTATGCCTATCGGGTAAATGGCGTCCTGTACCGCGCCAGCCGCTATGGGCTGCATACGCACATGGACAACGCCGAAGCCGCGCGCGCCGCCTATGCGGAACTTCTTTACCGCGACAAGACCTGGGTGTGGGTGAATCCCGAAGCGCCCGAAGAGGCGCTGATGAATCGGGACCTTCACTGGCTGGTCGTCGCCTTCGCGCTGCCCGCCGTCGCGGTTGCCGCGCTGGGCGCGCTGCTCCTTTGGGCGGCTGCCCGCGCCCTTTGCGATCGCTACCGGGAATCCCGGCATGGCAAAACGCAAGGCTCGATGCGTTATCCTTCGCCCATCATGCGTTTTTTCTACAGCCTTCTCTTCTATCTGTGCCTGCCGGGATGCGTGCTGCGCCTCTTGTGGCGCAGCCGCCGGCAAGCGGAGTACCGGCGGCACTGGCGGGAACGGTTTGGCTTTTATGATGAACGCGCGCCCGCGCCGCTTCTCTGGGTGCATGCGGTGTCGCTGGGAGAGACGCGCGCGGCCAAGCCGCTGATCGAGGGACTGTTGGCGGCGTATCCGCGGCACACGCTGCTGCTCACCTGCATGACGCCCACCGGACGCGACGCGGGCAGCGCCGCGTATCAAGGGAATGCGCGGGTCATGCAGGCGTACCTGCCCTATGACGTGCCGGATGCCGCGCGGCGTTTTTTCCGGCATTTCCGGCCGGATTTCGGCGTGTTGCTGGAGACGGAAATCTGGCCCAACCTGCTGTTTGCCGCCCGGCGGCAAGGCATCCCGGTTGCGCTGGTCAATGCCCGGCTCTCGCGCGGTTCCGCGCGCGGCTACGCCAGAATCATGAAGCTGGCGCGTCCGGCCTTTGCCTGTCTTTACGCGGTGGCGGCGCAGGAACGCGCGGACGCGCGGCGGCTGGCCTTTTTGGGCGCTACGCGGATTTCGCTGTGCGGCAACCTGAAATTCGATGTACAGCCGGACCCCGAACTGCTGGCGCAAGGCAAGGCGTGGAAAGAAGAGATCCTGCGCGCGAAGGCGCGCCCCATCTGGCTGGCGGCCAGCACGCGCGAGGGCGAGGAAACCCTGTTGCTCGACGTGGCGGCGCGGCTCTCCAAATCCCTGTCGCCGGATACGCCGCCGCTCCTGGTGCTCGTGCCGCGTCACCCGCAGCGTTTCGCTGCGGTGGCCTCGCTCATCGAGGCGCGCGGTCTGGCGTTTGCGCGGCGCAGCGACGGCTTGCCGACGCCAGAAACGCAGGTCTGGCTGGGCGACAGCATGGGCGAACTGGCGGCCTATTACGCGCTGGCGGATGTCGCCTTCATCGGCGGCAGCCTCTTGCCCCTGGGCGGCCAGAATCTCATCGAAGCGGCGGCCTGCGCCTGCCCGGCGCTCCTTGGCCCGCACACCTTCAATTTCGCCCGCGCCAGCCAAAACGCCGTGCGCGCAGGCGCGGCCATGCGGGTAGGCGACGCAAAGGCGCTGCACGATGCGCTGGCGGCGCTGCTGGTTCATGCAGAACGACAAGCCGCCATGCGCGCTGCCGCCCTGGCCTTCGCCGCCCGGCATCGCGGCGCGACCGCGCGCATCCTGGATCGACTTCGGGAATGGATTCAGTTGCCGCCCGAAAAATGAACGGACGCGCCAGCGGGGTTGGCGAGGTTGGCGGTATTGGGCGCGTTTTCCGCTTCCGGGATGCCGATGGCGGATTCCCGGGACTGGAGCAGCGCGTTGATGCCGATGACGTCTTCTTCATCGAGCGTGCCGATGGCGGCTTTCAGGCGCAGGCGGGCGAGCAGGGTGTCGTGGTAGGCGCGCGCGAGATCGCGGCGGGTGGTGAAGACCTGTTGTTCGGCATTCAGGACGTCGATGTTGATGCGCACCCCTACCTCATAGCCGGTCTTGTTGTGTTCCAGCGAGGTGAGCGACGAGGAGAGCGCGGCTTCCAGCGCCCGAATCTGCGCCAGGCCATTGACCACGCCGAGAAAATTCTGGCGCGCCGAGAGCGCGGCGTTGCGGCGCGCGGCTTCCAGCAGGGAAAGGGCGGCCTGGTGGTTGGCGGCCGCTTCGCGCGCCTTGGAAGAGATGCCGCCGCCCGAAAACAGCGGCAGATTGAGTTGCAGCCCGATGTTGTTTGCCTCCGTTTCCGGCCGGGACAGGCCGCTACCGTCCTGGGTGCGGCTCTTGCCGCTGCTGGCGACCAGGTCCAGCGTGGGATAGTGTCCGGCCTTGGCCTTGGCGATCTCCTTTTTTGCAATCTCCACATTGTGCGCGGCAATCTGCACGCTCAGGTTGTGCGCCTGCGCGGCCTCGACCCAGGGCGACATCTGGGCGGGCTGCGGCGGGTCGATGATTTTTTGCGCGTCCAGGCGCGCCAGCGTTTCCGGCATGTCGCCAATCATGACGCGCAGGGTTTCGCGCCGGATTTCCAGTTCGTTTACGCTGGCGATTTCCTGCGCCTCGGCCAGATCGTGACGCGATTCGGCCTCCACC
>JAITEO010000110.1 GCA_031281985.1 Zoogloeaceae bacterium
CAATATCATCGATCATGACAGGCCGATCGCTGGCGATGTCCCGCAACAGTTTTTCCCCGTGCATCAATTCGCGGCAGGAAATCTGACCTTTTTGCAGGGGAATGGCAAAATAAATATCGTCACTTTCCAGCGCCTGACCGCAAACCAGATCCCTGCGCGCGTAGACGCCGCGCACCAGACTGTCCAGATAGAGAATTTCCCGTTCCGGCGGCACGCGCTTTTGTGTGCCCGGCGCGCCGCATACGGCGACGGCTTTCTTGTAGGCCTTGAACCATTCGTCAATCTGATGCGGCAGGGAACAATAAGGAGAAACGGGAATGCCATCGGCTTCGATATCGATATGCCGCTCGAAGGTGCGCGCGCCCTTGGCGTATGCAATGGAAACCGTGGTATGCCAGTCATGGTATTCGTGACTGGAAAACCCGATGACGTTCTCGGGATAGCGCGCTTTCAGAAAATCGATCTGGTTCAATTCCAGTTCATGGTCTTCCGAAGGATAAAGGGAAACACAGTGATTGATGGCCAGCGGAATGTTGCGATTGGCAAAGAATTTGACCAGATCGTCGATACTCTTGAGCGAGGATCCGCCAGTGGAAACGATGACGGGACGGCGTGTGGCGGCGATTTTCTCGATCAGCGACCAGTCGTTGATGTCGGAACTGGCAATCTTGATGATGCCAATACCTTGTTCCACGCACTGCTCGACCGATCTCTCATCAAAAGGCGTCGCCATCGGGATGCAACCACCCTGACGAATGGCTTCGACCAATGTAGCGTAATCCTTACGGGATAGGCGGGTATCCATGGTTTTCTTGATATAGCGGATATCCTGATTTTGCCGGTAATCCTTGTGGATGAACGCGTCGACATCCCGGAATTGCAGCTTGATCGCCGCCCTGACGTTATTGAAACGCACAATGCGGGAAAAATCGGTGATGATTTTCAGTCCGCGTTCCAGGCGTCCCCAATGGTTATTGGCGAGTTCCAGGACAAACAGGTCTTCAAAAATACGTTTGGCGGTCATGGCGTGCTCTGGGTTTCTTGGGAAAGAGGTGAGGATGGTAACATATTTTGCGCCAGTTCTTCCGCCTCCAGAAAGGGATGCATGTCTTCCAGCGCCGGGGAGACAATCCGTCCATCCGGCAATTGCCGGGAGGCCATGCGCGGCTCGAAGCCCTGCGTTTCGTCGAGGAGGACGTCGATGAGCATGGGACCGTCGGCGGCAAGGATTTCCGCAAGTGCTCCCGCGAAGTTTTCCGTCCGAAGCGATCGGGAAGGCAAGCCGAACGCCGCGCCCAAGGCGACGAAATCAGGAAACGAGACACCAGAATCCGGTCCTTCTCCCGTCAGGCGACCAAAAAAATTGCTCTGCGAACTGCGGATGGACAGATAACCGCGATTGTTGAGAATAAAAATCTTGATGGGCAGGCGGTGATGCGCAATGGTCTGCAACTCTTGCAGATTCAGCATGATGCTGCCATCCCCCGCCAGACAGATGACGCGCCGCTGCGCGCCCCGCGCCGCCAGGGCGCCATAGTACGCGCCGATGGCGGCGGGCAGGTCGTAGCCCATGGAAGCGGAACCAGAATTGGAAAAGAGGCGCATCCCGCGTTTTATCCTTGCAACCTGGAAAGGCACGATGCAGGCGGCGGCGTTGGCACAGGCGATGATGTCGTCCGCCTCCAGCGCATCGAACAGGGTTTCGATGAAATGATAGGGATTGATTTTGCCCTTCCATGCGCGCTGATGCGGCAAGACAACAGGGTAACGCTCCACCCGCTCGCGGCACCAGGCGAGCCATTCGGCATGCTGCGGCTGTGGATTTTCGGGTAGTGCCCGATGCAGAGTTTCCAGAAAAACACGGACATCACTACAAATGGGCAAATCGATGTGCACGAAGGGCTTTGCCAGTTCCGCTACATCGATGTCGACCTGGATTTTGACGGCGTTTCTGGCAAACGAAGCCCAGTTGTAGCCTACCTGACGGATATTCAGCCGACTGCCGAGCACCAGCAGCAGATCGGCGTTCTGCACCGTAAAATTCCCCGCGCGTGTCCCGATGGTACCAGGCCGACCACAGAACAGGGGGTCGTCGCTGGCAATCAGGTCATGCGCCCAAGCGGTGACCACGGGAACAGCCAGTTTGCGGATGACCGCTTCAAACGCGGACAAGGCATGCGCCGCGTGAATGCCGCTGCCCGCCATGATGACGGGACGTTGCGACCGCGCAAGAAGCGTCAGCACTTCCCGGCACTGCGCCTCCAGCAAAGGATTTTCGATCTCCTCCCCCTGAAGAAAAGCAAGATATTCCCTCTCCCCTTGTGGGAGAGGGTGGCGCGAAGCGCCGGGAAAGGGAAGCGGGGGTTCAGGGTGAGTGGACTGTTGTTCCAGCGTCTCCCCCTCTCCCCAGACCCCTCCTCCGCAAGGGGGGGGGGGGGGATTTTCTCCTGCGCAAGTAGGGAAAGGAATGAAGCCAACAAGCAACTCCGGGTCGATCAGCGCGGATTGCACGTCGATGGGAATGTCCAGCCAGCAGGGGCCAGGACGGCCGTGGGTGGCGAGATGGAGGGCTTTTTCCAGTTCGAAGCGGATGCGTTCCGGTTCATCGACAAAGGCTACGTATTTGCAGATGGGCGCGGCCAGCGCCACGATGTCGACTTCCTGATCGCCAAGCTGGCGCACAGGTAATCCTGTGTGGCGCAGAGAAGTCTCGCGCTTGACTTGGCCGGAAAGAATCAGCATGGGCACGGAATCCGTCCATGCGCCAAAAACGCCGTTCAGGGCATTGATGCCGCCCGGTCCGGTGGTGACGTTGATGACGCCAACGCCGCCGCTGACGCGCGCATAGGCTTCCGCCGCCATGGCCGAGGCCTGCTCATGGTGGTTGCATACGATGGCAAGCCCCGGTTGATGACCCAGCGCATCGTTCAGGAACATCGCGCCGCCGCCGGTCATGAGAAAGACGTGGCGAATGCCCTGCTGGACGAGATGGCGGGCAATAAATTCAGCAACGCGAATTTTCATGGCGTGTCGCCTCCTTCATGTCGTTGCTTCGGCAGGCAGCGCGTACAGCACCAGTTCGAAAGAATTCTGGGCGTGACCACGCAGGTAAAAACGGTAGCCCAAATCCCAATCATGCAGCAACAGGGGAATCTGCCACAGATGTCCGGGCGTATGATAAAGGCTGATGGCAAGTCCCGGTCGATGGCGCGCGATCATGCGATACGCGCCCCGCAGCGCTTCCAGTTCCGCGCCTTCGATGTCCATCTTGATGAGATTGGGCGCGAAGGCAGGCAGGGCTTCATCCAGCGTCACACATTGAACATGCTGCATGCCGGTACTGGAGAGATGACTGGACATGTTGGCGTCAGCATTGAAACCCAACACTTCTGTTTTTGCTCCCAGGGCGCAAGGGAAACAGACGGCATTGCCATATTGTCCGGATACCTGTGCAAGCTGGTAAAAGTTTTCCGCGTCCGGCTCAAATGCGGCGATGGCAGCAAACGCATAACCTCCCTTAGCCAGGTGCCTCAAGGTATCGCCATCGAATGCGCCGCAGTCGATGAAACGCAGGGGATTGGGCCATGCGAGCAAGTCTTGGGGGCGGTATTGATCCCCGAATTGGGGTTCGGGAAGCACGGCGTAATCGCCCGTGAGACGAAAGCGCAACACAGCTTCCAGCCAATGTTGGCTGGTTTCGTCGGCAAGAAGAGAATCCAGCCGATCCAATGCCGTGCCGAACGCCCGATAGGTGCTTTTGTCGGTGAGCCAGTAATGGTCGGGAAACATGCCCGGTAATGCGTTATAGAGTTCGACCACGTTTAGCACCTGTTGAAATCCCTTCTCTCGGATAGTGTTCTGAAGCGCCGGGATTTCCGCCATGTAATTGTGAATTGCCATGACAACAGA
>JAITEO010000175.1 GCA_031281985.1 Zoogloeaceae bacterium
TTTCGTCCACTGGCCGCAATACGCGGACATGCCGTCGCGACAAGGTTCATGATCCGGGCAGCATGGTAAACCGTTCGGATTTCGCCGTCCAAGTCTTGCCACGTTCCGGGTGCAATTAAAAGTGGAGGATGTCATGTTGATCATTTGTCTCAGACGAAGCGAGGCCAGACTCCCTTTGCAGGGTGCAAGCCCTTTGCAGGGTGCACTCCCTTTGCAGGGTGCACTCCCTCCTCTGACAAGGGGAGGGTTGGGGAGGGGTTTGCGGCAGTGGAGCGGGCACCAAGGTTCCGATGCAAAACGAAGCGCCGCAAACCCCCCTCAGTCCCCCCTTGTGTGCGGCTTTGCCGCATCTGGCTGCGCCAGACCAGCCTGCGGCTGTCCTCCGGCCTTCGGCCTCCGCAGGGGGGAAGCGGACAAACAGGCGCTTTCGCCCACACCATACGGCAGCTTCATCCCATCGCCTGCAAACCCAATGGCATTCCTTGGACGGCGAAATCCGAACGGTTTACCATGCGCCCGGATCATGAACCTTGTCGCGACGGCGTGTCCGCGTATCGCGGCCAGTGGACGAAATCGAATGGAAAAACAGCAGGAAGAAAAGCAATCGGCATCCGCGGCGTCTTTTCGGGCGCGCCTGAAAACCTTCCTCGTCTGGGGATTCTGGGTGGGGGTCGTGTTTTTTTCCGTGTATCCCGCGGCCAACTGGCTGGCGAGTCGGCAAACGCGGCAGTACGTTTTGTTCGCGGATTGGGAGCTGGGCATCCCTTTTGTTCCGCAATGGATCTGGGCCTATCTTTCCATGTACCTTCTTTTCTTCCTGCCGCTGTTTTTCCTGCGCCCGCCCGCCATGCGGCGGCTGGCGAAGCTATTGATGTGCTCGACCCTGATTGCCGGTCTCGTTTTCCTTCTCTTTCCCGCGCCCATCGGCTTTTCGCGTATCCTGCCGGAAACCGAGCCGTATCGCGGCATGTTCGCCCTCCTGTTCGATCTCGATCGTCCCTACAATACCGTGCCTTCGCTGCATGTCTGCTATTCTGCCGCCATCGCCGCGTTTCTTTTTCGGGAAGGGAACAAGGCCATGCGCGTCCTCATGGTCTTCTGGCTTTCCCTGATTGTTTGTTCGACAATGCTGACGCACCAGCATCATGTGGCGGACGTCCTGACAGGTCTTCTCCTGCCCTGGCTGGTATCTCGTTTCGGGAGTGGAAAAAAATGCTGAAAAAAACCTGCCTTGCCCTTTTGTTGTCCCTGCTGTCCCTCTTTTTTGCAAGCGCCCGGGCGCAGGAAGCCGACGCGGCAATCCACGAGGAACTGCGCGCCGCGTTGCGCGTCGTCGAAAACGCCATCAACACCGGACAATACGAGGATATGTTGCCGGTATTGAGCGCCCAACTGCGCGCCACCCCGATCAACCAGGAATTCATCAACGGGAACGAGGCGATACCGCCCTATTTTCAGAGATGGTTCGGCGAAGGCGGCAAGCTGGGTTCGCTGGAATTCCACCTGACGCCGGATACGCTGACCGAGCTTTCCCCGGACAAGCGCTGGGGTCTCGTCTATGGCGACGGCACGGAAAAATACGTGTTGCGCGACGGTCGCGCCTACGAACTCAAGACCCGCTGGACGGCGGCGATGGCAAGGGAAGAGGACGGCAAATGGCGCGTGCGCGCCATCCACATTGGCACGAACTTCCTCGATAACCCCATCCTTTCCGAGGCGGAATCCGCCGTCCGGAAAGCCGGACTGGCCGGCTCCATCGGCGGCCTGCTCGTGGGCTTTTTGTTCGCCTTCTTTTTCTGCCGGAAAAGGGGCGGATAAGAACCCGCGCACGTATCTCCCCGCTCGCTTTTGACGAGCGCATGGATTTTGCGTTCGCGCTTCGCTCGGCAAGGTTTTTCTTCCCCTTTGCCGCGCGCCCGGCTGGCGGCGCATTCGATCCAGACCTTTTCGGATGCGTTAGAATAGCCGCGTGTACCTGGGCCGCCGGGGAAGCCTTTGGGCTGCCGGCGGTTTTTCATTGCAACCGGAAAGAATCTTTCATGAGTAGTAAAACCCCCATGACGCGCACCGGCGCGGAAAATCTGCGCGCGGAATTGAAACGCCTGAAAACCGAGGATCGTCCCAAGGTCATCGCCGCCATTGCCGAGGCGCGCTCGCACGGCGATTTGTCGGAAAACGCCGAATACGACGCCGCCAAGGAACGGCAGGGCTTCATCGAGGGGCGCATCAAGGAAATCGAAAGCAAGCTCGCCAATGCCCAGATCGTCGATCCCCGGCTCCTGGATGCCGATGGCCGCTGCGTCTTCGGCGCGACCGTGGAGATGGAAGAGCAGGATTCCGGCGAGACGGTGACCTATCAGATCGTCGGCGAGGATGAAGCCGACGTGAAGGCGGGCAAGATTTCCATCGCTTCTCCCATCGCCCGCGCCCTGATCGGCAAATACGCCGGCGACATCGCCCATGTCCAGGCTCCGGGCAGGGTGCGGGAGTACGAGATACTGGACGTGCGCTATGAATAGGATGCGGATGCAGATGCGGCAAAAAACGAAAACCGTTTTTTGCCGGGGCAAAATAGCCAAAAAGGGCAAGCAAAGCTCGCCCTTTTTGGGAACAAAGGCAACGAAACCCCCAGACCGTGCTGGTTTTGCGTTAGGTTGCACGGCTTGAAGCCAGGCTTTGCCTGGTTTCAAGCCCTTTGCAGG
>JAITEO010000234.1 GCA_031281985.1 Zoogloeaceae bacterium
ACCGGGCATGTTTACCGGACTGCGCGTCGGCTGCGGCATCGCCCAGGGCATGGCGGCGGCGCTCGACAAGCCCGTGCTGCCCATCGGCTCGCTCGAATGCATGGCATACGCCGCTGGCGGCAAACAGGTATTGAGCCTTCTGGACGCGCGCATGGGCGAAGTCTATACGGGCGCGTTCCGGATGGACAAACCCTTGGAAATACAGGCGGCGGGCGCAATTCGTCTCCTCAAGCCGCAAGACCTCGCCCTGCCGGACGACTGGCCGGAAACGGAAGCGGTTCAGGTGGTCGGCAATGCGCTCCTTGCCTATCCGCAACTGGCCGAACGATTTTGTCGATGCCATTGCCTGCCGCGGATCCGGCCACACGCCAGTCCCCTGGCCGAACTGGCGGCAGAAGCCTTCCGGCGCGGCGAAGGACGAGACCCGGCGCTGGCGCTGCCGCGCTACGTGCGCGACAAGGTGGCATACACCACGGCGGAACGCGCCGCTGCGGGAGGGCGTTGAGCATGGAGCCGTCCTTGTCCGCGCGTTTGCCGATGGAAATCACCGCCATGCGCGTCCTCGATCTGCCGCAGGTGGCGGCGCTGGAGGCCGCCGCGCAGGATTTTCCCTGGCGGGAACGGCATTTTGCCGATTCCCTCCAGGCCGGGCATCGCGCCTGGGTGTTGTGGCAAGGCGCGCAGTGTCTGGGTTTTTCGTTGTCGATGCATGCCGCGGACGAGGCGCATCTGCTCAATCTCGCGGTCGCGCCCGCCGCGCAGCGGCAGGGACTGGGCGCAAGATTGCTGCGTCACGCCCTGCGGGACGCGGCCGCCGCGGGCATGCAGCGCATGTATCTGGAGGCGCGCGTCTCCAACCAACGCGCGCGCGCGCTGTATGGCGCTTTCGGTTTTCAGGAAATCGGCCTGCGCAAGGATTACTATCCAGACGACAATGGCCGCGAAGACGCGCTGGTGTTTTGCGTCCGGCTGGAGAACTGGAAGGAGTGAAGGATGTACAAAGAAGCCGCCATCTTGCAGGAAATGGGCTATACCCTCTGGCAGTTGCGCCAGAACCCGCCGGAACACGGCGAATTGCCGAAACCGCCCGTCCTTGCCGAAAAAATCCCCATGCCGGAAGCGCACGCGCTGGAGGCCGCGCTCGATGGCGCGACCAAATCCGCCTTGTCCGGCCTCGCCAGCGACAAGCGGGCGGCGACGATTGCCACCCTGGACTGGACGGCGCTGACGGAGGCCATCCAGGATTGTCGCGCCTGCGGCCTGTGCGCGCGGCGGCGGCAGGCCGTGCCGGGCATCGGCGACCGGACGGCGAACTGGCTGTTCGTGGGGGAAGGCCCGGGCGTGGAAGAAGACGCCAAGGGCGAGCCTTTCGTCGGACAGGCGGGCAAACTCCTGGACAACATGCTCGCCGCCATCGGCCTGCGGCGGGATCACAAGGTCTATATCGCCAACGCCGTCAAATGCCGCCCGGAAGGCAACCGCACGCCCACCGCCGAGGAAATGACGGTCTGCCGTCCCTTCCTGCTGCGCCAGATTGCGCTGGTTGCGCCCAGGCTCATCGTGCTTCTGGGAAAATCCGCCGCATACAGCGTACTCGATGACGATCGCAACCTTTCCGTCCTGCGCAAGAAGCCGTTGTCCTTTGGCGCGATCCCCGTGGTCGTCACCTATCACCCCGCCTACCTGCTCCGCAACCTGCCGGAAAAGGCCAAGGTCTGGGAAGACCTGTGCCGCGCGCGGGAAATCTTCCAGGAAAGCGAAAACAGCATACTGGCAGAGGGCGGCAAAAAGTAAAAACCTACCTTTTGCCGCGCGCTTCCTGCGCCAGGGTTTGGAACAGCCGCAAGCGTTCCGCCTCGATTTGTCCGGCCGCTACCGCCGCTTGCAGGGCGCAGCCCGGTTCTTGCTGGTGGCGACAGTCGCGGAAGCGGCAATGGCCCAGATGGGGCGCGAATTCAAAAAAGGCGTGTTCGAGCGCGGCAAAATCCAGATGGCGCAAGCCGAACTCCTGCAGGCCGGGGGAATCCATGAGACGGCTTTCTGGATTCAGGAAATACAACTGGGCATGCGTGGTGGTGTGCTTGCCGGAGGAAAGCGCGGCGGAAATTTCCCGCGTGGCGGCGCGCACGCCGGGGATCAGGGCGTTGATCAGCGTGGATTTGCCCATGCCGGATTGTCCGACCAGCACACTGGTCTTGCCTTCCAGATACGGGAGAAGACTGCGGACATCGTGGATTGCGGAAAGCTCCAGGAGCGGATAGCCCAGGCGCGTCAACAAGGCCAGGCGCTGCCGCGCCTGTGGCAGTTTGTCGCTCAGATCGCACTTGTTCAACACGAGGAGCGGAGAGATGCCCGCGGCTTCTGCCGCGATCAGGCAGCGGTCGAGCAGCGCCGTGGAAAAGGCGGGTTCCGTGGCGAGCACGAAAATGAGCTGATCGACATTGGCGGCAATCAGTTTCTCGCGCAGGGCGTCGGAGCGGTACAGCAGGGTGCGGCGCGCTTCCACCCGCTCGATGACGCCCAGCCCGCTTTGACTGCCGCGAACCCGCACGCGATCGCCGCAGGCCAGCTCGCTTTTCTTGCCCCTGGGATAGCAGAGCCATTCTTCGCCGCTGGCGAGCCGGACGCGATACTGGCGTCCGTGGGCGGCGACGATGAGACCGGAGGAGAGCGAAGACGAGGCGTTCAAGCGGCGGGCGGCGCGGGATTGTCGGCGGCAGGCGCCGTCCGCTCCATCAACCTGGTGATGCGGGCGGTCGCGGGCGGATGCGAATCATAGAAGCACGAATACAGCGGGTCGGGCGTGAGCGTTGCGGCATTGTCCTCATAGAGCCGGGTCAGGGCGGCGATCAGCGCCTGTGCCGAACTCACGCGCGCGGCGTAGGCGTCGGCCTGGAATTCATCGCGGCGGGAAAGATAATGGACTGCCGGGGCAAACAAAATGGCAAAGAAAGGCATGACCAGGCTGAACAACACCAGCGCCAGCGCCGCGTTGCCGCTTTGCGCCGCGTCTACCCCCAAGCCCTGGAAGAACCAGGGCGCAAAGAGCAGTTGTCCGAGCAAGGCGAGAAAAGCCAGCGAGGAGAGAAAGTTGAGGGCAATGCGCCGGCTGAGGTGGCGTTGGTGGAATTGCCCCAGCTCATGCGCCAGCACCGCCTCCACGTGCGGCGGAGTGAGGCGCTCCAGCAGGGTATCGAAGAACACGATGCGCCGCGCCTTGCCAAAGCCGGTGAAATAGGCGTTGCCGTGGCTGG
>JAITEO010000263.1 GCA_031281985.1 Zoogloeaceae bacterium
CACTTTGATATCCTCCACTTTTAATTGCGCCCGCATCATCCGGATGGCTTGCAAAAAGAACGCCGCGCGGCAAGAATACGCGGAACGCGAACATGGGCAAAACGGTTCCAAACCGGCGCTTGCCGCCACATCCTGCAAGGAGCACAGCATGTCCTTTTCTTCCTTCCTGAAACCCCTGCCGCTGTTGAGCGCCGCGCTTCTGCTGCAAGCCTGCGGCAATTTCGCGCCCAAAGAGGAAACTTCCGCGCAACCGGAAGAAATACTGACCGTCATACCGGAGATCGATCCGGCAGCGCCCGCCATCGAGGTGCTGGATAGGGGATACGGCTATATCAACCGCAGAGGCGAAATCGTCATCCCGCCGCGTTTTGACATTGCATGGGAGTTCGCCGCCAATGGTCTGGCGCGGGTCGAAGTGGATGGAAAAATAGGGTATATCAATACCAAGGGCGAGGAAGTCATCTCGCCGCGCTTTGGCTTTGCAGGGGACTTCGCCGACAATGGCCTGGCAGCGGTCGAAGAGGATGGCAAGTGGGGTTACATCAACGCCCAAGGCGAAGAAGTCATCCCGTTGCGTTTCGACTTTGCAAGGGCATTCACCGCCAATGGCCTGGCAGCGGTCGAAGCAAATGGCAAGTGGGGGTACATCAATACCCAGGGCGAAGAAGTCATCCCGCTGCGTTTTGACGATGCCGGGGACTTTGGCGACAACGATCTGGCATGGATCAGGGAAAACGGGAAAGCGGGCTACCTCGATCGGTACGGGCAGGTCGTTCGATAGAGCGGTTTTTGTTCAAATGCGGACACCCCAGGGCGGTATCGCTTCTCCGGTTCGGGAAACGAGGCGCTTCGTCAAAATCAAAAGGCAGGCGCGAACAAGCGTTCGCTCGACAGCATGGCGGCGGGGGAAATGACGGTTTCGTCCAGTGGAACCTGCGAACCAAAGCGTTCCCGCAATTGGGCTTGTACCAGTTTGTCATTCAAGTCGAAATCGCCCAGTTTCTGCAATTTCCCGATTTCTTGTCCCGCGCCGCGCTGGTAGATTTTCCACACCAGTTCCGAGCAATAGAGACGTTCGTCGTCCCATGCAAAGTGCGCGTCGTATTCATTGCCCAGGTAGCCCGTGGCGATTTCCTTCATTTTCGCCAGGGTTTGCGGCGTCAGGATTTGCGCGCGCGCCTTGAGCCGCCGGAGCGCGAATTTCCCCTCCTTGCCGCGCTTGATCCATTCCGCCAGCGGCGTTTTCTTGACGGGCTGAACCGCCTCATAGACGAAGTATTCGTCCTGTTCGCGGAAAATGATGCCCATGTGAGAGTACCTGGATTTCGTCGCCCGTTGTATCGCCAGGCTTTGACGGGAACCCGAGGTCTGGAAAATGAGGTCGCCCTCCAGAACCGCAGGCGGCGGCGCTTCGGCATGGAGCGCGCCAGACAGGACAAGGCACAACAAAAAAGCGTCAAAAAAGGCAAGGAAACCCACTACCGCCCGTCCGTCCGGTTGTAGGGGCGCACTGCGTGCGCCCGCAAACCATCATACCGCGTGGCGGCCGACGGGCGCACGCAGTGCGCCCCTACCGGATCGTGCAGATGCGTAGTGGGTTGCGTTGCCCTTACTCCAAAAAAGGGCAGGCTTTGCCTGCCCTTTTTTGCTGTATAGACCGGCAAAAAGTAGGTTTTCACTTTTTGCCGCCTATAGCCTATAACACATAGCGGGACAGGTCTTCATCCGCGGCCAGTTCTTTCAGGCGTTCATCGACATATTCGCGGTCGATGACGATGGCGCGCTGGGTGGGTTCGCCCGCCTGGAAGGAGACTTCTTCCAGCAGTTTTTCCAGCACGGTGTAGAGCCTGCGCGCGCCGATGTTTTCGGTTTTTTCATTGACCTGGAAGGCGATTTCCGCCAGACGGCCGATGCCGTCGGCGGAAAATTCGAGGTGCGTGGATTCGGTCGCCATCAGCGCCTGGTACTGCCGGGTGAGGCAGGCGTCGGTCTGGGTGAGGATGCGCTCGAAATCCGCCACCGACAGGGAATCGAGTTCGACGCGAATCGGAAAGCGTCCCTGCAATTCGGGGATCAGGTCGGAAGGCTTGGCGAGGTGGAATGCGCCGGAGGCGATGAACAGGATGTGATCGGTGCGCACCATGCCGTATTTGGTGGATACCGTCGTGCCCTCGACCAGCGGCAGCAGGTCGCGCTGCACGCCCTGGCGGGAAACGTCCGCGCCGTGCGTGCCGCCGCGACTGGCGACCTTGTCGATTTCGTCGAGAAAGACGATGCCGTTCTGCTCGACGTTTCGCAGCGCCTCCAGCTTGACGTCCTCATCGTTGATCAACTTGGCGGCTTCTTCGTCCGTCAGGTATTTCAGGGCTTCCTTGATTTTCAGCTTGCGGCTCTTGCTGCGCCCGCTGGAAATGTTCTGGAACATGCCCTGGATCTGGCTGGTCAATTCCTCCATGCCGGGCGGCGCGAAGATTTCCGCCTGCATGGAAGGCAGCGCCACCTCGATTTCGATTTCCTTGTCATCGAGATCGCCTTCGCGCAGCTTCTTGCGGAATTTCTGCCGCGTGCCGCTCTCCGCGCTCTCTCCCGTCTCCGCCGCGAAGAAACCCGCGTTGCGCGCGGGCGGCAACAGCGCGTCCAGCACCCGTTCCTCGGCGGCATCCTCGGCGCGATGGCGGACATCCTGCATGGCGCATTCGCGCTGGCGCTTGACGGCGATTTCCATCAGGTCGCGGATGATGGTATCGACATCCCGCCCCACAAAGCCGACTTCGGTGAATTTGGTGGCCTCCACCTTGATGAAGGGCGCGTTCGCCAGACGCGCCAGGCGGCGGGCGATTTCCGTCTTGCCCACGCCGGTCGGGCCGATCATGAGGATGTTCTTCGGGGTGATTTCGGAACGCAGGGGTTCCTCCACCTGCGCGCGCCGCCAGCGGTTCCGGAGCGCAATCGCCACGGCCTTCTTGGCCCTGGACTGGCCGACGATGTGCTTGTCCAGTTCGTGCACGATTTCCTGCGGGGTCATCATGGCGCTCATGCTTCGAGTCGCTCCAGGGTGAAATTCCGGTTGGTGTAAATGCAAATGTCACAGGCGATTTCCAGCGCCTTGCGGACGATTTCGATGGGCGGCAACTCGGTGTTTTCCAAGAGCGCGCGCGCCGCACTCTGCGCATACGCACCGCCGGAGCCGATGGCGGCGATGCCGGGTTCGGGTTCGAGCACGTCGCCATTGCCGGTAATCACCAGGGTATGCTCGCTGTCGGCGACGATGAGCATGGCTTCCAGACGCCGCAACATGCGGTCGGTGCGCCATTCCTTGGCCAGTTCGACCGCGCTGCGCAACAAATTGCCCTGGTGCTTTTCCAGCTTGGATTCAAACAGATCCAGCAAGGTGAAGGCGTCCGCCGTCGCGCCGGCGAAACCGGCAAGGATGCGATCCTGATAGACGCGACGGATTTTCTTCGCCGTCTGCTTGATGACCATGTTCCCCAGCGTGACCTGACCATCGCCGCCCATGGCGACAACCTGTCCCCGGCGTACCGACACAATGGTGGTGCCGTGGTATTGCTCCATGAATAAAAGTCCCTTGCTCTCGTGGTTTTACCAAAAACGCGCGCGGAAGATTCAGTACTTGGCCAGTTCGATAGTGGCGATCTTGTCGATGCCCATGACGCGCAATAATTCAGCCAGCATGCGGTTGGGATGCACGATCGTGATCTGCTTGCAATTGGCTTCCTTCAACAGCGTGGCGAGCGCGCCCGCGCTGACGAAATCCATGCGCTGAACGCGCGAGAAATCCAGCCTGCATTCCTCGCCGGGGATCAACTGGCAGGCGATGGCGTCCAGCCGGCCTTGCAGGATTTCTCCTTCCAGCGTCGACACCAGGGGCGTATCCAGCAGCACTTCGCCGAAGGCGGGTGGCTTTTCTTCTTCCTTGACCGCGGGCTTGGTGCGCGGCGGCTCCCAGGCGGGCGGCGAGACTTCGAAGGTTATGGCGTAATCCACCGCCTTTTCCTCGAACAGCGCCTCTCGTCCCAGAAACTGGAAAAGTTCCAGAACCAGCAGCCACATGTTTTCATCCCGCGTCTGACCGGCAATCAGACGGGCGGAAAAGCGTTTTGCCAGGGTTTCCGTGCCGCTGCCCAGACCCCAGGCCAGATCGCGCAGCCGCGCCTGATGCAGGATCTTGGCCAGCCGTCCCGACGCTTCCGAATCGATGCCCGCCAGGCGTCCCATGTCCAGCGTGCGCGGTTCTCCCTTGCCCAGGGCTTGCAGCAGTTCTTCAAAGACGGCGTCATTGCCCGTCACCGCGCCCTGCAGAATCACCACGCCTGCCGCCGTTCGCGGCTTTTCCTTATTGGGAGCGGATTCCGCACCCTCCCTCCAGGAAGGCGGCGACAATTCGCAGATGCTGGCAAAATCCAGACCCAGCGCGTCAAACGCGTTCCGGTCGTTGCGCACCCGCAAGAGATCGAACAGCATCAGCCAGAGCTTGACGGCGCCCTGATCGGCGTTGTTCTGGATGACCGATTCCAGCGTGCTGCGCGCCACGTCATACTGGCCGTTGGCAAAAAGAATGGCCGCGTGCTCGGCGATTTCCGAATAGGGATCGGTTTCCTCGAATACTTCGATGCCGTAACAGGTGTTGATGGTGGTATCCAGCCCGTCGTCGACGGCGGGCGTTTGTGCCGGAGAAACCTGCGCGGGGGGACGGGAAACCACTGCGGAGACGATGGGAGAGCCTCGCAGGGGAGGCATCCGTTCCTCTACCTTGTCCGTGGATTTTTTGAAAAATGAAAAGACCATTTGTATTGCCTGGGAAGATTCAGCTTTCTAGCACATTTGCGCGTGAGAAGCAACGTTTTTATCCGTATCGGGTGTCGATCCGGCAAGCGGGACGGGGGTGGCGCGCGTGGGCAGCAGGCGTTCCAGCGCGTACAGATCGGCGGCTTCTTCCCGCTGCCGAATCACATGCGCCTCGTTGCCCCGCACCATGATTTCCACCGCGCGTGGACGCGTATTGTACTGGGAACTCATCGCCATGCCATAGGCGCCGGTCGACAGAATCGCCAATAAATCGTCCGGCTCGATGGCCAGCGCGCGTTTTTGTCCCAGAAAGTCGCCGCTCTCGCAGATCGGCCCGACCACGTCATAGATCGCCGTGGGCGTTCCTGTTTTCGGCGCGACGGCGACGATTTCATGCCACGCGCCATAGAGCGCCGGACGCAGCAGATCATTCATCGCGGCATCGACGATGGCAAAATTCACGCCATCGCCCGGTTTCAGGTATTCCACGCGCGTCAGCAGCAATCCCGCCTGGGCGGTCAGGCGGCGTCCCGGCTCGAAGATGAGGTCCAGGTTCCTGTCCGCCACGCGGTCGAGCAGAGGGGCAAGGCAAGCGGAAATTTCCGGCGCGACCTCGTCTTGCCGGTAGGCAACGCCCAGCCCGCCGCCCAGATCGAGATGCCGGATGGGAATGCCGCGCTTTTCCAGCGCGTCCAGCAAGACCAGCAGGCGCTCCAGGGCTTCCATGAAGGGCGCGCAATCGAGGAGCTGCGAGCCGATATGACAATCCACGCCTTCCACGCGGATGTGCGGCAGGCGCGCGGCGTGTTCGTAGAGCGCCAGCGCGGCGTCGATGGGGACGCCGAATTTGGCGCGCTTCAATCCCGTGGCGATATAGGGGTGTGTCTGGGGATCGACATCGGGATTCACGCGCAGGCTGATGGGCGCGCGTTTGCCCAGCGTGCCGGCGATTTCGTTGATGCGTTCCAGTTCGGCGGCGGATTCCACGTTGAAGCAAAGAATCTTTGCGACAAGCGCCGCGTGAATCTCCGCGCGGCGCTTGCCCACGCCGGAAAACACCACCTTGCCCGCGTCGCCGCCTGCCGCCAGCACCCGCGCCAGTTCGCCGCCGGAAACGATGTCGAAGCCCGCGCCCATGCGGGCGAAAAGATTCAGGATCGCCAGATTGGAATTGGCCTTGACCGCGTAACAAACCCGCGCCCGCGCGCCCGCGGGATGCGCGCCCAGCGCCGCCTGAAACGCGCGCAGATTCGCGCACAGGGCGGCGTGGGAATAGACGTGACAGGGCGTGCCAAACGCCTGGGCAAGCTCCGGCAACGCCAGTTCTTCCACATGCAGAACGCCCTGCCGGCGCGTAAGGAAAGGCATATCCGGCGGCATCATTTGGCGGATTCCGTGGATTTTTCGGCGGCATCGCCGCGTTCTTCCGGCGCGTCAACAGCGTTTGGGGGCGTCTTCTTGCCGAAGGCGCGCTCATACAACGACGGCGGAGCCGGATCGGCGGGCTTTTCCAGCGATCCCTTGATGCCGCAAGCGCCAAGGACAAAAACGGTCAGAAGAAGAAAACAACGTCGCATGATGGGATTCACACGCCCGCAAGCACGGCGGGCGGCATTTGGAAAATGCGCAGGATGATAGCACAGCGAAAGCGTGAATCCGGCGAACGCGAAGCGCAAAGGGTGCAATTAAAAGTGGAGGATGTCAAAGTGAT
>JAITEO010000268.1 GCA_031281985.1 Zoogloeaceae bacterium
CAGTCCCGCCCGGCTTTCCATGACGCCTTCCGCGAAGCTCAAGCGAATCACCGGATATTTGACGCTCCAATCCCATTTGTCATGGCAATGCAAGCCCCGGAACAACGGCTCATTGCCCGCGAAGAGTTCCGCGAGCGTATCGAGAAAGAGACTCTTGCCGAAGCGGCGTGGGCGGGAGAGGAAATAGGCGCTTCCCTCGTCGATCATGCGCAGGGCGAAGGCGGTTTTGTCGACGTAGTAATAATCCGCCTCACGAATCTTGGCGAAGGTCTGGATACCGATGGGAAGTTTTTTGCGGGTCATGGCGTGTGCGCCTGGCAAATCATGCACAGGATTATAATGCAGGGATTTACCATATCCGTCGCGGCATGAGGACGGGATGGCGGGGTGGTGCTTCCAGGCTGTCAATCATCCGCAATCGTGACCTTCGTTCTTCGCGCCGACAAAATTTCCTCCACTTCTAATTGCCCCTGATCCGTGGCGCATCATGGACAAACAGTGAAATTCTCTCCGATGAATGCCGGAACCGGTTGTGAAGACAACAGAACCAGGCGTTGTCCGGCGCGTGTCATCGCCATATAGAGCTTTCTCGCCTTTTCTTCCACCATGACGCCTCGCGCCGTTTCATCAAGGCCCGGTATCCTGTCGTCGGAGAAGAGATGCTCCATGCCGATCAAAAACACCATGCCCGCTTCCAGGCCGGTGGCACTTTCGAGGTTTGCCAGACGCAGATAATCCCGCCCGTAACCTTTCGGCGGTGCCTTGCGCTGTTCCTGCTTGTTGAGCCACCAGACGCTGTCCGCGCCAAATCGCTTGCAGAGCCGCTTGTACAACAGGTCTTTTCGCACGCGCTCACCGCAGATGATCAGCAGATCGCCAAGCGTGAGGGTTTGTGCCTGAAGGCTGGCGGAGAGTTCATTCACGAGCCGGTCTACCGAATCCTGCGGCGAGCCGGTATGAATCAGCGCCGGTTTGACGCCGGGTTCCATGCCGGACAGGTCGGGCGTCAAGAAATCGTCCGGGTCGCCCGGGGCGCACTGCGCAAGAATGCGGCTCGCCGCGGTGAGTATCGCCTGGGTCGTGCGATAGGAGCGCCGCAACTTCTTGGTGCGGCCCGTGACGTCGATCCCGACGCTTTTCCAACTGAGCCGGCTTTTCATGAAGCCCTGGTTGGGATCGGCGCAAAGAAAGAGGCTGCCCGGCTCGCGCATGGCCAGACGCACCGCCTGGAACCAGGAAGGCGCGAAGAATTGCGCTTCGTCGATCAGGATGTGATCGAATTTCTCCAGAGCCGCGTGATTCGCCGCCAGGCAGATGTCGCGCGGGATTGCGCTCCATAGTCTTTGACCGCACCTGTCGAGCGCTGAAGTCACGGCCTGGAACAACGCCCAGACCGTGGCCCGCTCTTTCGTTCGTAAAGCGAAGCCACGACCAGCGCGGTTGGCGCTGAAATACTGCTCCGCGTCGGCGATCAGCGATTCATTGATGAAATCGAATTCTTCGCGCAAGAACGCTTTCGGCAGCACCAGTTCCGGCCATTGGGCACGATAGTGCGTGATCGAATCCTCAACCGAATATTTCGAACGCATGCACGGACGGCGTTGGTGGAGGTTTTGCCATTGACGGCGTGCCCAAGCGAAAAAAGTATCAATTTCCAGATTTCCGGGCAGCGTACTCTTTGTGCGTTTCTGTTTCGCCTTGATATCGGCAACGATGGGCGCGTTGTGAATCAGCATCAGGACGCGCTGATCGGGGTACAGTCCGGCCAGCAACCGGGCGCGGGAAAGGGCAATCAGGGTCTTGCCGCTGCCCGCGACGCCGTTTATGAGACGAACGGAGGAATCCTTTGCTGCCTCGACCTGCTCCTGGGGCGGTTCCAGATCGAGTTTCGCCGCCCATTCCTGTTGGCAATCCAGGAAAAAGTGTTGCAGCTTTGCCGAATTGTCGCGGACGAAATGGCGGCGGGTCGTGCAGGCTGGCGGAATTTTTGTCTCGGGAAAATATTGGCTCAGGATGGCCTCTTCCATTTTCCTCCCGATGGGTTCGAGCAGGCGCGGCACAAGCTTGGCGGCAAGTTCCAGAAACTGTGACCTTGAAAGCAGACGGATGCCGAAGCGGGCAAGATACGGCCCGGCGATGGCGCGCACCTCGTCCGGGTGGCATTTCCACATCAGGATCAACTTTCCGGGAGCGGCTCGATCGGTATTGGGGGCGTCGGGAAAGGAAGGCCAGACCTGGAAATCGGCGAGCAATTCGTCGAAGGCGGCGCGTTCTGCGTCCTCAAACAACTGATCGCCCGTCAGGGCGGAAAACGGCGTATTGGTCACCACGATCGCCAGCCAGCCGTTCTTCGGATGTTGTACGAAAAAATCGGGCAGCCAGCCACTGGGCTGGATTGGCGTGCGCACCACATGATCGTCATCCAGGGCTTTGAGGGCGCTTTTGATATGGATGCCGCGTGCGCTTGTCGCGCCGACCCGTGCCGGGATGAAGGTCGCCATGTCTAAAGCACGACCCTCCGGCAGTGGCCGATCATGTCCAGGTACGAAGCCATCCATTGCCGGATCGTTTCGTCGTCGTCCGGAATGGGGATGTCTTCCGGGCCGATAACGATCAACTTGGTCATTGCCCGCGTGATGGATACATTGAGCCGTTCGGGCTGGAAGAAAAATCCGGCGACCGCGCTCAGGAAGGTCTTGTCGCCTGTCGCCAGCGAAAGAATGACGAGTTCGCGCTCCTGACCCTGCATCCGTTCCACCGTATCGGCCACCACCTGCCGAGCCGCTGCGTGGCCGAAACGTCCGGCCAGCAGATTGCGCAGGAGCCGCCCTTGGGCGCGGTAGGGCGAAACGATGCCGATTCCAGCCAGCGGCAGGCCGCCAGCAACGATGGCCGCGCACAGATCCGCCACCAGTTCAGCCTCTTTCCGGTTTTTCGCGCGCGTGGAAGTATCCGGTGTCGGAATGAACACGGCGGGACTTTCGCCTGCGAGCGCAGCGGAAAAGCGCGGCGGGATGTTGCGCAAGTTCAGGTTCCGCTCCCGGTTTTTCCCGACGGCCCGCAAGGCGCCGCCATAGAAGGCCCGGCTCGGCCAGTCGGCCAGCCAGCGGTTCATGCGATAGGTTTCGTCCAGCATGACCAGATGTTCGGCCTCGCGCGCGGTCAGGCGCGAAAAAACCGAATGCGCCTCCTTGTCGAGCACGGAACGGGATAACAGCACGGGCGGCAACTGGCGCTGGTCGCCGATGAAGATGAAACGCCCACCTTTGCGCATGGCCATCAACGCCAGCGGTATCGTGATCTGGCTAGCCTCGTCGAAAAGAATGGTGTCGAACAGGTAGTCCGCGAGGCGGGAAGTGCAGGTGGCAAAGGGCGGTGCGCCCACCACATGGCCGTCAGTGGGACGTTCCTCCCAGCTGTCGAGCGTCTCAAAATTCGGGATGGCGTCATCGAGTCCATTGCGTTGCGTGGCACGACCAACCTTTACTACTGGCACACCCTCCTCATGAATCTTGTTGAGCGCGTTGTTGATTGCCATATGGGTATGCGAGGTCATCAGAATCCGCTCGCCGCGCGCCACGGCCAACCGGGCGATGAGCGCGAGCACACGGGTCTTGCCCGTGCCGGGCGGCCCCTGGATGCAGGCTACATGCCGCGCGCCATGCGCCCAGCCGACGGCCTCGGCCTGCCTGTCGTTGTACCCTTCGGCCCGCGCGATGTCGATTGCTTCCGCCATGTCCGCTTCGTCGAACGCAATATCCAGTTCTCCGGAAAAGAGCGGCAACAGGATTTTCTTTCCGGCGGTGGAGGTGCCGATCTCTTCAAGCGCCTGTTCGTAGAACCCGGTCAGATCCATTGCATCGGGATCGGCATAACAGACGCCGCCCGCATAATCGTCGAAAACAGTCGCGACGCGGTTTCCACGCAGCAGCCAGCGGTCGTCCTCCTCAAACTCGAACGTGAGTTCCCGACAGAGAGGCTCCAGCACCTCGCCCTGATGCAGGCAAAGCAGATCGCCTTCGCGAAATCGCGATTCCGTGTCATCGGGATAAACCCACAGCGTATCCGATTCGAAGCCGTGTTCAAGACGGATGAAGCCCTGAGTGATGCCTTTTTTGAGTTTCTCCTGCAGGGGACGCGCCCAAGTGGTCATGAGCTGGTGATGAACCGCTTGCTGTTCGTCATGAACCAACCGATACAGATCGGAAAGCAACACGCCTTTATTCGCCGATTTCATCATGCTTTCTCTGGCCCATGCTGTTCGTTACGGATTTTCGAATCTGTCCATTGAATGATTCTCAGATTGTCCGTTTTTCCATGTTGTATGCCAATCGCTGGTCGATTTGCATCCGGTGCGCGCACAAGTTTTTCCGCCATTTTCAATCGCCCCCCGTCTGGGAAACCATAAACTGTCGACAAAGCGGCCTGAGCAGCGTTTCGCGCCAGTGCTGGAAGCGTGGGTCGGCGAGGACATCGGCGGTAGTGGAAAAACGGTCGCGCAGGGCGAGTCGCCAGTTGCGATCCTGCCCTTCGCCGTATGCGGCTTCCCAGGCGTTGCGCGCGGCCTGTTCCTTGTCTTCCTGTATCCAGGCCCACGCGGTTTCGGGGTAAAAGGCGAGGGGGGCGCGTTGTCCCTCGCGCCAGGCGGCGAACCAGTCGCCCAGATGACGCCGTGCCTGTTCCGCTGGCAGCGGCTGGAAAGCGAAGCGCAGATTGCGGGCAAAGTGGGTTGTGACGGCTTCCGGGTGGTGGTGGCCGGCATGGAGATACAGATGTTCCAGCCAGGCCGCGATGACATCGCGCGCCCTGGTGGAAGCGTAG
>JAITEO010000345.1 GCA_031281985.1 Zoogloeaceae bacterium
AGATCAGGTAGCCCCAACGGGGCGTTACATTGTGCAGCCGCATCGGCACATGCGTCGTTTCCGGCAGACCCGCTATCGCAATCGTTTTTCGTACACGGGCGCAACGCATGTTTTTTCCCATGATGCCCCGCTGCGGGTAACGCCCCGTTGGGGCTATCCAGGGTGGGATGGGCCGCCACGCCCCAGGCTGACGCCGGGGGTTATCAACATTGCGTCCCTTCGGGACGCATCCGGATTTTCAAATGCGAGTGCACTCGAAAAATGCGAGCGCGCTCGAAAAAAGCGCAAGGTTTCGTGGTTGATTTCGATACGGTTGGCGGAAAACTTTGGATTGCATCCAAATAAACGGGGGCAAATATCACTTTGGCATCCTAAACTTTTAATTGCGCCCGCAAAGCTGCCGCAAGAATTACCTCTCAAAGGAATGCGTTAGAATCCGTTTTTTGATCGGATGGGGGACATGCCGATGTGTGGCATCGTGGCGGCGACGGCGCGGGACAATGTGGTTCCGGTGCTGATCGAGGGGTTGAAGAAGCTGGAGTATCGTGGGTATGATTCCGCGGGACTGGCGGTGTTGCAGGCCGGGAAACTGGCGCGGCAGCGGTCGGTGGGGCGCGTCCGGGAACTGGAAAAGAAGGCGAGGACGCTGAACGCCCAGAGCGGCATTGCCCATACCCGTTGGGCTACCCACGGCGCGCCTGCCGAACACAACGCGCATCCGCATCTTTCCGGCGGACTGGCGGTCGTGCATAACGGCATCATCGAAAACCACGCCGAACTGAAGGCCGAACTCATCGAACAAGGCTATGTCTTCACATCGGAAACCGACACCGAAAGCATCGCCCACCTGATTCGCGCCTGCCTGAAAACCACGTCCGATCTGGCGGAAGCCGTGCGCCTTGCCTGTCTGCGGTTAAAGGGCGCGTATGCCATCGCGGTCATTTGCGAGGCCGATCCGGGAAGGGTGGTATTGGCGCGCGAAGGCGCGCCGCTACTCTTGGGCGTGGGCGAACAGGGCAATTACGCGGCTTCCGACACCTCCGCGCTGCTCCAGGTCACGCGCCAGATGATCTATCTGGAAAACGGCGATCTCGCCGATCTGCGCGCGGATCGCCTCGCCATTCGCCGCCGGGACGGCACGCCGGTCAGCCGCCCCATCACGCTCTCCCAGCTTTCCGTCGACGCGGTGGAATTGGGCGCGTACCGGCATTACATGCAAAAGGAAATCTTCGAGCAGCCAGAAGCGCTGGCCAACACGCTGGAACTGGTGGGCGCGGCCAGTACACTGCAAGCCGAAGTGTTCGGAACAGAAGCGAAAACCCTGCTGTCGCAGGCGGACGCGGTGCTGATCCTGGCCTGCGGCACCAGCAGTCACGCGGGCATGGTCGCCAAATACTGGCTGGAGGGCATCGCCGGCATACCAACGAGCGTGGAAATCGCCAGCGAATACCGTTACCGCGATTCCGTGCCCAATCCCCGGCAACTGGTGATCGCCATTTCGCAATCGGGCGAGACGGCGGATACGCAGGCAGCATTGACGCACGCCCGCAGTCTGGGGCAGGAGATGACGCTGGCGATCTGCAATGTGCCGGAATCCTCCCTCGTGCGCGAGTCAGTGCTGCGCTTCATCACCCGTGCCGGGCCGGAAATCGGCGTGGCTTCCACCAAGGCGTTCACTACCCAGTTGGCGGCGCTGTTCCTGCTGACGCTCGTGCTTGCCAAATTGCGCGGACGCCTCACGGACGAAGCAGAAGCCGCGCATCTCGATGCCTTGCGCCATCTGCCGGTAGCCCTGCAGAAGGTGCTGGCGCTGGAGCCGGAAATCGCTGTCTGGGCGCGGGGATTCGCCGACAAGGAACACGCGCTGTTCCTGGGGCGCGGGCCGCATTATCCGATTGCGCAGGAAGGCGCGCTGAAGCTGAAGGAAATTTCCTACATCCACGCCGAAGCCTATCCGGCGGGCGAACTGAAACACGGCCCGCTGGCGCTGGTGGATAAGAACATGCCGGTGATTGCCGTCGCGCCCAACGACCCGCTCCTGGAAAAACTCAAATCCAACCTGCAGGAAGTCAAGGCGCGCGGCGGAGAACTGTACGTCTTTGCCGATCAGGACAGCCGGATCGGCGAAAGCGCGGAAGCAAACGGCATTCACGTGCTCTGCCTTCCCGAACACTACGGCCCGCTTTCGCCCATCCTGCACGTCGTCCCCCTGCAACTCCTCGCCTACCACGCGGCGCTGATCAAGGGCACCGACGTGGACAAACCCCGCAACCTGGCAAAATCGGTGACGGTTGAGTAACCGTGCGGCAAAAAGTAAAAACCTACTTTTTGCCGGTTTCATATAGCAAAAAAGGGCAGGCAAAGCCTGCCCTTTTTTGGAGTAAAGGCAAGGAAACCCACTATGCGCTGCACGATCCCGTAGGGGCGCACTGCGTGCGCCCGTTGGCCGTTACGCGGCGGATGATTTGCGGGCGCGCGCAGCGCGCCCCTACGACAATCGCACAGGCCG
>JAITEO010000024.1 GCA_031281985.1 Zoogloeaceae bacterium
GCCGCACGTTCGAACTGCCCCAATACCCCGCCTTCCCCCAGACCGCCGCGAGCTCCAGGCACCAGATGCCAGGGGCTCGTCGAGGTATCCACCACGGCCGCCAGCTCCCGCTGAAAGTAACTGTCGGCAATACCGCCCGGACCGAACATGCGCGTGAAATCTTCGCTGGCGACTTCCTTTTTCGCTCCGGCCACGAAGGGGTAGCGCCCTTCGATGGTCTCGCGGCATACGCGAGTGACGGTGCCGACCATCTGTGTGCTTTTGGCGGCGCGAGCCTCCCGCGCCACCAGCGTGCCGCCCGTCGCGGCAAGCGTTTCCAGCAGACGTTTGCTCGGGGGAGGCAAGCGGCTGGCTTCCGCCTTCAAACGCGCGGGCAGATCACTGGAGGGGGGCGGATACCCGCCGGTGCGGGCCGCCTCGACGGAACTCAATAGCAGATGCAATTCGGACAGCGCCTGCAGCGTGCCCGCCAGCGGTCCGCCGCCTTCGCCGCTTCCCACCGAGCGGCGCAACGCTTCGAACCGGCGATCCACGATCAGCTCCGGTTTTTCTTCGGGACCGAGACGGCCAGGCAGCATGTTGGGTCCGATCATCCGTGTGACGCCGTCCTGCGTCGCACGGGCCGAGCGCTTCATCCGATCCAGCAGCGAGGGATCAGCGGCGCCGGAGTTTTGCGTGGTTTTCAGCAGCGTCGTCTCCTCCGCCACGGCTTTCATCAGACGCGCCAGCGGCGAATCCGCCGATGACAACACCTTGACGAGTTCAGTCGCCTCCGGCAACGAACGCGGTGCGAGCAAATCGATGTCCTTGATGAAACGCTCCCACACCGCCACATAGTCCCACATGTACAGGCGCTTGACCTCCAGCGCCAGTTCGCCGTTGGCAATCGCCTGGGCCTGCTCCCGCGCGGAAACATCGGAAACACCAAGCACCCAGGCATCGTCGCGGCCAACATAGCGCAGCACGTTGTCGACCTCCGGCGCGAACAGATCGTGATAGCCGCGGTAGGTATAAAGTGCGCTGACGCCATCGGTGAGCGGCAATCCGCTCGTGCGCCTGAACACGGCCGGCGCACTGGGCCCGACTACCGCGCCGATCGAGAAATCCGGGAGCTTGTTATGTTCAAGCGCCCTGACCAGCCTGCGGTATGTGCGTTGCGCGAACGAATACTGCGTCAGCCGGGCACGCGTCGCATCCACCAAGGTACTATCGACCGGCTTGGTCGCCTGCATGCCCCCGATGGCAATCAGCGCCGCGACGTGACGCGCGAGTGCATCGCGCTCCTGGCGCGCCGCGCCAGCCGGCATGTTGTAATCCCAATCGGTCAGCACGAACGCCGTAAACGCGTCTCCGTCAAAGTGCGCACGATCATGCAGCATCAAATACGCTTTCAGAATCTCGTAGGAAAATTCCAGATCCTCCACCGCCACGGTTCGCAGCAACCACTCCAGGCGGGCCTCGATCGCCGGCGCAAGCCGGGTACGCAGCAAGTTCTCGTAAAGCGGCCGCGAACCCGCCAGCAGCTTGTCTCCCTGGTACAGTCCGAACGTCCACGCACGTAATGGATGAGCGGCACGAAAATGCACGCTGTCCGGTACTGTTTCCGCCTCGGTCAACGGCGCAAGCAGCGGATACACATTGCCATCGATCATCGGCGGCAACTCGTCCAGCTTGAGCGCCAGGCGATCCACCTTGCCATCGACCTCCACCAGATAAGTCGTGTTGTTGCGATAGCTCGTCCCCCAAGCCGTCACCACAACCGCCAGCACCAGCACACTCGCCGCATGGCCGGCCAGTTGCAAGGCGCGGGCGCGTCGGTCCGCGCGGCGGTTATGGCCGACCAGATTCGCCTCGGCAAACACCACCTTGGCCAGCAGTTCGTTCAGGAAATAGCTCTTCGCGGTACTGCGCTGCACCGCCAGGGTTTGTGCGCCTTGCGGCGCCCTATCCATCGCGCGGATGACCCGATCGAGTGGCGTGCCTTCCTGCGTGGCGCTGGTGAAATACATGCCCCTGAGTAGCGGCGCCGAGGAAAAGCGCGAATCGGCGAACAGGATCGCGCCAACCTCCCGCAGTGCCTCGCACAGCAGGGCGAACTGCTGGGGGAAGGAGTGGATCCGCGCCCGCCGCGCGAGTTCGGGCTCCGACAGCAGCGTATCGACCAGGCCGGCATGGATACGCGACCGCAGCAACGACAGTTCATGCTCGACGGCGCTGTCCGCATAGCCATCTTTCTCCTCGGGCGACCAGGGAAGCGTGAATCCCCATACCTGCTCACGCCCGGCACGGTCCAGCGACGCAAAATATTCATCGAAACCGGACAAGAGATCGCACTTGCTGACCAAGAGATAAACCGGGAAACGGACGCCCAAGTCATCCCTCAGTTCATCCAGCCGCTGCCGCAGGATTTCAGCATGCCCACGGCGCGCTTCGGGGGAACTGTCGAGCAGTTCGGTGACGGACACCGTAAGCAACACACCGTTGATCGGCTGCAGACTGCGGCTCTTGCGCAGCAGATCCAGGAAACCGCGCCATTCCGCGCGGTCTCCTTCGGCATCGCTGTCGTGCGTGGTATAGCGCCCCGCGGTATCGATCAGCACCGCCTGGTTGGTGAACCACCAATCGCAGTTGCGCGTACCGCCAACGCCCTTGACCGCTCCTTTGCCAAATGATTTCGCCAGCGGAAACTCCAGCCCGGAGTTCAACAGCGCGGTCGTCTTGCCCGCTCCCGGCGCGCCAATGAGGATGTACCACGGCAATTCATAAAGGTAGCGACCTCTTGAGAACAGCCTGCCCAAGCCGCGCGAACACTCGCCGAAACGCACACGGCGCAACATTTCGAGCGCCTCGTCGAAGCGCGAGCGTAGTAGCCGGATCTCTTCCGTCTCACCGCTACGCGACGTCGTCTGCAACAGCCCCCGCAAACGCTCGGTGATGCTAGCGTTGGTGGAGCTGCGCCGCCAGCGCCGCCACAACACACGCAGCAGCAGGAAAGCCGCCAGCGCAAGGATCGTCCAGAGACGCGCCTCGACCGTCACCAGCGGCTGGTGGCTGCCGAACGCCAGCAGCGGCCCGGCAAACCAGATCAACGCGGCAGCAATCAGAAAGCCGACGCAGGTCCAGAAAGCGCGCGAAAACAGTACATTCACCACGCCTCGCAGCAACGACGAAATCATTACCGGACCTCTCTTTCCCGCACCGCGGCATCAGGATCCCGTTGGCGATGGATTTCCTCTCCGGACAACATCAGCGTGATTTCGACACGCCGGTTACGCGCCCGCCCTTCGGGGGTATCGTTTGCCGCCAGCGGTTCCGCCTCGCCTCTTCCCTCGGCCCTCACCTGGCTATGGCGCTGCATCCGCCCTGACAGCAACTTGGCGACGGTGCGCGCTCGCGCTTCCGAAAGATGCCAGTTCGAGGGAAAACGTGCGCTGCGCATCGGCACGTTGTCGGTATACCCGGTAACCACCACCTTGCCATCGATTTCGTCGAGGCCGCGGGCAATGCGTCCGAGCACATCCAGATAGTTGAGCCGCACCTCGGTTCTGCCGGATTCGAACAGCCCGTCCCCCATGAGCGTGATGATGCTGCGGTCGGAGAGATCACGCACTTCCAGGAGGCCGGCGCGAATCTCGGGCTCAAGAAAATGCCTCAAGCGAGGCGCCACCGGGCGCTCGACCAGCGGACTGGGCGTTTCGAGCGATACCAAACGGCGAAAGACTTTGTCCGAATCCGGTTCCAGCAGAAAACTCAGCCAGACGTAGATGGCAAGAGCAAGCAAGGCGCACGACAGGGCCACCACCCAGGGCGGAATTATCCGCCAGGGTTCCTGCTTCGCTTCTTCCCCTTTCCAGTTTGGCGACAGCCGGTGTTCATAGCCATTGCGCACCGTATTCAGCAGAGTGGCAATGCGCCGCTTGACTATTTCCAGCTGCGCATGGCCATTCTCGGTAACCCGGAATTTGCCTTCGAAACCCAATGCATTGCAGTAATACAACAGCTCGATGAGATGGCGATGATGTTCCGGATAC
>JAITEO010000043.1 GCA_031281985.1 Zoogloeaceae bacterium
TCAATTCGGCAAGAATGGAAGCATAATCCGCCGGGTCGGTGACGATGGCGACGCCGGTAAAATTCTTGGCGGCGGAACGCACCATCGCCGGGCCGCCGATGTCGATGTTCTCGATAGCCTCGGCAAGCGTCACACCGGGCCTGGCGATGGTCTCCTTGAACGGATACAGATTCACGCAAACAAGGTCGATCGTCGGGATGCCGTGCGCTTTCAGGGTCTTCTGATGCTCGGGCAGGTCGCGGCGGGCGAGGATGCCGCCGTGCACTTTCGGGTGCAGGGTCTTCACCCGGCCATCGAGCATTTCGGGAAAGCCGGTATAGTCGCCGATTTCGGTGACGGCAAGCCCCGCCTCCTGTAGCAGCCGGGCGGTGCCGCCGGTGGAGAGGAGCTTGATGCCCAAGGCGGCGAGTCCCTGGGCGAATTCGGGGAGGCCGGTTTTGTCGGAGACGGAGAGGAGGGCTTGCTGGAGGGTCATGGCGATCCGATCAGTTGAAATTCGATGAGTTTTTTCCGCAGGGTATTCCGGTTGATGCCGAGCATCTCCGCCGCCAGCGTCTGGTTGCCGTTGGCGGCTTGCAGCACGATTTCCAGCATGGGACGCTCGACGCATTTTCGTACCATTTCGAAAATGTTGTTCGGCTTTTCGCCATCGAGATCATGGAAGTACTTTTCCAGCGCGCTGATGACGCACGCGGACAGGTCCGTATGCGAACAGATGAAATCGGTCTGCCGGTCTTGATCCGGAATCATAAGACGAGTGCCTCTTTATCGGGTGTCGAATGCGCCGCCAGGCGGGCGAAGAAATCTTCCACCGCCTGCTGTTGCGCGGCGGCGGCGGTCAGGGTGTTCATGTGTTGGCGAAAGGCCGCCGAACCCGCCAGGCCGCGCGTGTACCAGGCAATGTGCTTGCGCGCGATTTTCACGCCGGTATCCGCGCCGTAGAAGGCATGGATATCTTGCAGATGCGCGCGCAGGCAGGCGAGGATTTCTTCGTGGGGCATGGGCGGCAGTTTTTCTTCGTGGCGCAGGAAATGTTCGATCTCCTGGAAGATCCACGGGCGTCCCTGCGCGGCGCGGCCGATCATCAGGCCGTCGGCCTTCGTGTAATCCAGCACGCGGCGGGCTTTTTCCGGCGAGTCGATGTCGCCGTTGGCGATGACCGGAATGCTGGCGCGCGCCTTGATCGCGGCGATGGTGTCGTACTCGGCCTCGCCCGCGTATTGGTCGGCGCGGGTGCGGCCGTGGATGGTCAGGGCGCGGATGCCGGAATCCTCGGCAATGCGGGCGATGGCGGGCGCGTTTTTGTGCGCGCGATTCCAGCCGGTGCGGCATTTCAGGGTGACGGGCGTTTCCGGCACGGCCTGGACCACAGCTTTTAGGATGCGCGCGGCCAGCGCCTCGTCTTGCATGAGCGCCGAACCCGCCATGACGTTGCATACCTTCTTGGCCGGGCACCCCATGTTGATGTCGATGATCTGCGCGCCGTTGTCTACGTTGAAACGCGCCGCCTGCGCCAGCAGATGTGGATCCGCCCCGGCGATCTGCACGACGACGGGTTCGGATTCGCCCGCGTGATCCGCGCGCCGCCGCGTCTTGGCGCTGCCGTAGAGCAGCGAGTTGGAAGTCACCATTTCCGACACCGCCAATCCCGCGCCCAGCCTTTTCGCCAACTGGCGAAAAGGCCGATCCGTCACGCCCGCCATGGGAGCGACGAAAAGGTTGTTGCGCAAGGAAAAGCCGCAGAAATCCATGGAAAGCAAGAACGATAAAAGACACGAAAGGGTACGGGAGACGCCGTCCGGGGTTTGGGACAAGGATTCCTGGCGGAAGCGGTGAGATTCGAACTCACGAATGGTCGCCCATTGCCGGTTTTCAAGACCGGTGCATTCAACCGCTCTGCCACGCTTCCGGCGCATCTCCTTTGGCGTCGCGGGCAATGCCCAAGAGAGCGCGGATTCTACCACACCAGGAAACGTCAAAAAGTAAGAAACCACTTTTTGCCGGTCTAATTTGGGGTTTGAAACCAGGCGAAGCCTGGCTTCAAACCGTTAAACCCAACGCAAAACCAGCGCGGACTGTGGGGGTTCGTAGGGGCGCGCTGCGCGCGCCCGCAAGCCGTCCCGCCGCGTTACGGCCAACGGGCGCATGCAATGCGCCCCTACGGGATCGTGCAGGTGGTAGTGGGTTTCCTTGCCTTTACCCAAAAAAGGGCAGGCTTCGCCTGCCCTTTTTTGCTGACTAACCCGGCAAAAAGTAGATTTTTACTTTTTGCCGCCCCAACCCATATAATGCCGCTGTTCCGCTTTCTCGTCGGGAGGCGGGTGTCTGATTTTTGTGGGAGTTGCAAGTGTCCGTGGAATTTGTCCAGAACAACATTTTTACCATCATCATTGCGGTGGTCAGCGGCCTGATGCTGTTCTGGCCGGGGCTTTTGCAGACCGGGAAGCTGTTGAGCGCGCAGCAGGCGACGCAGCGCATCAATCACGACAACGCCGAGATCATCGACGTGCGCGAGGCGCATGAGTTCGCGGGTGGGCATTTGCCGGGGGCGCGCAACATTCCCTTGAAGGAGCTTGCCGGACGGATTGCCGAACTGGCGGCGTCAAAGGAAAAACCGCTGATTCTGGTGTGTTCTTCCGGCGTGCGTTCCGGACGGGCTTGCGCAACCCTGAAAAAACAGGGATTCACGGACGTCGCCTGCCTGGATGGCGGCGTTCCCGCCTGGGAGCGCGCGGGACTGCCCATGACGCGGGAACGAAAGGCATGAGACAGGTGCGCATGTATACCACGGCGACCTGCCCGTACTGCATCCGCGCCAAGCAGTTGCTCGCCCGGCGCGGCGTGCGCGAAATCGAGGAAATCCGCGTCGATCTGCAACCGGAAGAAATGGAACACATGACAAAGGAAACCGGACGCCGCACCGTGCCGCAGATTTATATCGACGGCGCCCATGTCGGCGACTGCGAGGAACTGCACGCGCTGGATCGCGCCGGCAAGCTCACCCCCTTGCTGGGGCTTTGAATCGCAAGAAAAGGAAATGGATTTCATGGAAGAACAAAACCCGCAACCGGCGCAATCCGGACAGCAGCAGACCCCGACCTTCGGGATCGAGAAGGTCTACATCAAGGATTTTTCCCTGGAAGTGCCCAACGCGCCCCAGGTTTTTCTGGAACATGGCGCGCCCGACGTGTCCATCCAGCTCAACACCAGCGGCACGCCACTGGGCGAAGGCGCGTTCGACGCCACATTGACCGTGACCGTGACCGCCAAGCTGGGCGACAAGACCCTGTTCCTGGTGGAAGTCAGCCAGGCGGGCATTTTCCGCATCATGAACGTGCCGGAAAACGAGATCGAGCCGCTGTTGGCGGTGGCCTGTCCCAACATCCTGCAAGCCTACGCGCGCGAAGTCATCTCCGATGCCACGGTGCGCGCCGGATTTTCGCCGGTACTGTTGCAGCCCATCAATTTCGACGCGCTCTATCTGCAAAACCTGCAGGAACGCAAGGCGGCGGCGGCGGAAAAAGGCCGCGCTGCCGACGCGCCCCTGCAATAGCATTTTGCGCTTTGGCGTCTTTTTTTCAGGAGTTTTGCCGTGTCGCGCCTTATCTTTGTGGTTGTGCTGGTCGTTGCCGCGTTCTGGGGGAATCTTGCCGGGGCGCAGGAGTATCGTTCCGTTTCGGCGGTTGCCGCCATTCTCTATGACGCGCCGTCGATAGAGGGGAAGAAGCTGTATCTGGTCAAGCACGGAACGCCGCTGGAAGTGCTGGTGCGGGTCGAGGGCATGACCAAGGTGCGCGACGCGGAAGGCGGCATCGCCTGGATCGTGAATTCGGCGCTGACGACGCGGCGCATGGTCGTGATCACGGCGGATCAGGCGGAAGTGCGCCAGGCCGCCAATGAGGACGCGGCGCTGGTGTTTCGGGCGGACAAATGGGTGGCGCTGGAATTGCTGGAAGGCGCGCCGCCCGGCTGGGCGAAGGTGCGCCACCAGGACGGCGCCAGCGGCTTTATCCGTATGATGCAGGTTTGGGGACTGTAGGATCATCATGAAAATCAGCGTACTGGCCGCCGGAGCGTGGGGCACCGCGCTGGCGGCGGCTTTTGCGGCGCGGCACCGCGTGACGCTCTGGGCGCGCGAGGCGGAACTGATCGCCGACATGCGCCAGCATCGGGAAAACCGCACCTTCCTGCCCGGCTTTCCCCTGCCGGAAGCCTTGCGCTTTACCGACGATCTGGCGGTGGCGATGGCGGAGGCGGAGATCCTCATCGTCGCCACGCCCATCGTCGGCTTGCGTCCCGTTCTGCGGCAGTTGGCGGGATTGCGGGTGCGCCTTCCCCTGCTCTGGGTGTGCAAGGGGTTCGAGGTGGGCGCGGGCAAGCTGCCGCATGAGGTCTTTGCCGAGGAATTGCCGCATCTGGCGGGCGGCGCGCTTTCCGGCCCCAGTTTCGCGCAGGAGGTGGCGGCGGGATTGCCCGCCGCGCTGGCGCTGGCTTCCACGGATGGCGCGTTTGCCCGCGACATGGCGCTCAAGCTGCATGGCGGACAGTTGCGGATTTACGCCAGCGACGATCTGATCGGCGTGGAAGTCGGCGGCGCGCTGAAGAATGTGCTGGCCATCGCCACGGGCGTTTGCGATGGGCTGAAACTCGGCCTGAACGCCCGCGCCGCGCTGATGACGCGCGGCCTGGCGGAAATCGCCCGCCTGGGCGTGGCGCTGGGCGCGAAGAAGGATACCTTCCTGGGACTGGCGGGCGTGGGCGATTTGATCCTCACCTGCACCGGCGACCTTTCCCGCAACCGGCGCATCGGCCACGATCTCGCCGCCGGAATGCCGCTCGAACAGGCGCTGGCCGGTCTCGGCCATGTCGCGGAAGGCGTGCCCGCGGCGCGGGAAGCGCAACGCCTTGCCGCTCGCCTGGGCATCGAGATGCCCATCACCACCGTCATCACCGAGGTGCTGGATGGAAGGGTCAGCGTGCGCGAAGGCGTAACCCAACTCCTCGCCCGCGATCCGGGATTGGAAGACAAATGACAAGGGGCGTCCGGCCACTGGCGTCGCCGCGCCGCAACCCGGATGCGCACCCCTTGCCGGCGCGGGCAAGAAAAATCCGCGCCCGCGCGCGGATGTCCCATCGCCTATCGTTTGCATCGTGAATCTCTTGCGCGCCCTGGTCACGGTAAGTGGCATGACGCTGTTGTCGCGCGTGCTGGGCTTCGTGCGGGATGCGGTCATTGCCAACTCCTTTGGCGCGGGGAGCATGACCGACGCTTTTGTCGTCGCCTTCAGACTGCCCAACCTGTTGCGGCGCTTGTTTGCCGAAGGCGCGTTTTCGCAGGCGTTCGTGCCGATTCTGGGCGAATACCGGAATACGCAAGGGGAAGCGCGCACCCGCGTGCTGCTCAATAATACCGCCACGGTGCTTTCCCTCGTCCTCTTTGCCGTCGCCGCCCTGGGCGTGCTGGCCGCGCCCGTGCTGGTGTGGATTTCCGCGCCGGGGTTTGCCGCCGAGGACGGCAAGTTCGCGCTGACCGTCACGCTGACCCGCATCACCTTTCCCTACATTTTTTTCATGTCCCTGACGGCAATGGCGGCGGGCATATTGAATACCTGGAGCCGCTTTGCCATTCCCGCCTTCACGCCGGTATTGCTCAACGTGAGCTTCATCGGCATGGCGCTCTTTGCCGCGCCGCACTTTGATCCGCCCGTGCTGGCGCTGGCCTGGGCGGTGTTCATCGGCGGGGCGCTGCAACTGGCGTTGCAGATTCCGGCGCTCGTGCGCATCGGCATGTTGCCGCGCCCTTCCCTGCATTTTCTTCGCGCCTGGAAGGATGCGGGCGTGCGGCGCATCGTGCGGCTGATGGCCCCGGCGGTGCTGGGCGTTTCCGTCTCCCAGATAAGCCTGTTGATCAATGGTCAGTTGGCTTCCTTTCTGGTGGCGGGCAGCGTTTCCTGGCTGTATTACGCCGATCGCCTGATGGAATTCCCCTCCGGGCTTCTGGGCGTCGCCCTGGGTTCCATCCTGCTGCCTTCGCTCGTCCGGCACCATGCCGACGCGGATAGCCGCGAATACGCCGCCCTGCTGGATTGGGGACTGCGCCTGACCCTGCTGCTGGCCTTGCCCGCCGCCCTGGGACTGGCGATGCTGGCCGCGCCGCTCATCACCACCCTGTTTTTTCGCGGCGAGTTTTCCGCCACGGATGTGGAGACCACGCGACAGGCGCTGGTGGCCTACAGTTTCGGGCTGACCGGCATCATCCTGATCAAGGTGCTGGCGCCTGGCTTTTATGCGCGGCAGAATATTCGCACGCCGGTGAAAATCGCGATCATCAGTCTCTTTGCCACGCAACTGATGAATCTGTGCTTCTTGCTGGGATTGGGCTGGCTTTCCTTCGATCTGGAGTTTTCCCTTGCCGCCCTGCGCCACATCGTCGCGCACCGGCAGGAGATTCGCCTGGGACACGCCGCCCTGGCTTTGTCCATCGGTCTTGCGGCGTGCCTGAACGCGTTCCTGCTCTATCGCGGCCTGCGCCGCCAGCGGATTTACACGCCGCAACCCGGCTGGGGAAAATTCATGGCGAAGCTGGCCTTCGCCTTGGCGATCATGTTCCTGGTATTGTTTTTCGGCATGGGAAAACCGCAGGATTGGCTGCGCTACCCGCTTTTTACGCGCCTTTTACATTTGAGTTTGCTGGTGGCGGCAAGTGCGGGCGTTTATTTCGCTACACTATGGGCGCTTGGATTCCGTCTGGCCGATTTCCGCCGCCGGGCTGCCGAGCCGGATTGATTTCACAGGAGGAAGAGCATGCAACTTTCCAGCCAGAGCTTCGCGGAAGGCGAACGCATTCCCGGCGAATTCGCCTTTGCCATTCCCGATGCCGCCAACCATGTGACCTTGAGCGAGAACAAGAATCCGCACCTCTCCTGGAGCGGCGTGCCGGAGGCAACGAAAAGCTTTGCCCTCATCTGCCACGATCCGGACGCGCCCAGCCAGGGCGATGACGTGAATCAGGAAGGACGCACGGTGGCCGCCGATTTGTCGCGCGTGGAGTTCATCCACTGGGTGCTGATCGATCTGCCGGCCAACCTGCGCGAAATCGCGGCGGGCGCGTTTTCTTCCACGGTCGTGCCGCGCGGCAAGCCGGGTCCGAACGCCGCCCTGGGCGCGCGCCAGGGCATCAACGACTACACCGGCTGGTTCGAGACCGACCACGACATGCGCGGCGACTATTACGGCTATGACGGCCCCTGCCCGCCGTGGAATGACGCGCGCATCCACCGCTACATTTTCACGCTCTACGCGCTGGACGTGGAAACCCTGCCCGTGCACGAGCGCCTGACGGCATCTGCCGTCCGCCAGGCCATGCGGGGCCACGTCCTGGCGGAAGCAAGCCTGGTTGGCGTGTATACGCTCAACCCCATGTTGGGATACGTCAAAAAGTAAAAACCTACTTTTTGCCGGGTCAGTCAGCAAAAAAGGGCAAGCGGAGCTTGCCCTTTTTTGGGGTAAAGGCAAGGAAAACCCACTACTGCCCGTCCGCACGGACGTAGGGGCGCACTGCGTGCGCCCGCAGATCATTCCCGCCGCGCGACGGATGA
>JAITEO010000095.1 GCA_031281985.1 Zoogloeaceae bacterium
GCCATCGCTACCCTCTCGTGGGCACGAACTGCCAAACTCACGTCTCTTTCGCGCATTGACCACCTGATAATGCCAAACGAGGCATGTAAATGATTTCACTGTGCAGCGAGCCAGACGGATCGCCCTGCAGTGCCATGCGCAGCTCAGAGATGGATTGCACCCGCCATTGTGCCTCGATGGAACGCCGCCTTGTGCCGCGTGGTAGAATTGCCCGTTTTCATGGTTTGCCTTTTTTCAGGAGTAGCTCATGGCGATTGAACGCACCCTTTCCATCATCAAGCCCGATGCCGTCCAAAAGAATGTGCTGGGCAGGATTTATACGCGGTTTGAAGAAAACGGTCTAAGGATCGCGGCTGCCAGGATGGTCTGGCTTTCCGCGCAGGAAGCCGGGCAATTCTATGCGGTGCATAGGGAACGTCCCTTCTTCAAGGACTTGGTGGCCTTCATGACCTCCGGCCCGGTGATGGTGCAGGTGCTGGAAGGCGAGAACGCCATTGCCAAAAACCGCGAACTGATGGGCGCGACCGACCCGAAAAAAGCCGCGCCCGGCACCATCCGCGCCGACTTCGCCGAATCCATCGACGCCAACGCCGTACATGGCTCCGACGCGCCGGAAACCGCCGCCGTGGAAATCGCCTTCTTCTTTCCCGGCATGAACCTGTATAGTGAAAGCGGCAAAAAGTAAAAGGCTACTTTTTGCCGGTTCAGTCAGCAAAAAAGGGCAAGCAAAGCTTGCCCTTTTTTGGAGTAAAGGCAAGGCAACCCACTACCTATCCACACGGTCGTAGGGGCGCGCTGCGCGCGCCCGTAAATCATTTCACCGCGTGGCGGTTGTCGGGCGCACGCAGTGCGCCCCTACAAGGTCGCGCGGTTGCTCTGTTTTCCGGCATCTTCATGGATGGAATTCATAAGGTTCATTTAGCGTGAAACACTGCATTCCCCAAGGTTTGAAAGCAAAGCAAACTTTGCCTCTAAACCGCGTAACCCCAACGAAAAACCAGCACGGTATTGGGGTTTCGTTGTCTTTGCTCCAAAAAAGGGCAGGCTTTGCCTGTCCTTTTTTGCTGACTAACCCGGCAAAAAGTAGATTTTTACTTTTTGACGTGCAACGCTTATGCCACTGCCAAACCTGCTTGATTTCGATGCTGCCCAACTGACTGCCTGGTTTGCCGGATTCGGTGAGAAGCCGTTTCGCGCAACCCAGGTGTTGCGCTGGATGCATCGTTATGGCGAGGCGGATTTTGCGGACATGACCGATCTGGCGCGCGCCCTGCGCGAAGAACTGCCGGCGCGCGCCGCTATCGTGCCGCCGCCGCTGCTTGCGGCGCGCAAGACGAAGGATGGCACGCGCAAATTCCTGTTCGATGTGGGGGACGGCAACGCGGTGGAGGCGGTGTTCATCCCCGAAGCGGGGCGCGGCACCTTGTGCGTTTCCACGCAGGCGGGTTGCGCGCTCGAATGCGCGTTCTGCGCAACTGGAAAACAGGGGTTCAACCGCAATCTGAGCGTTGCCGAAATCATCGGTCAGCTTTGGCAGGCGAACAAGGCGCTGGGGCGCGATCCGAAGGGCGAGCGCGTCATTTCCAACGTGGTGTTGATGGGCATGGGCGAGCCGCTGGCCAATTTCGACAACAGCGTGACCGCGCTCCGGCTGATGCTGGACGATAACGCCTACGGGCTTTCGCGGCGGCGGGTGACGGTTTCCACGGCGGGGCTGGTTCCGGCCATGGATCGCTTGCGCGAGGCGTGTCCGGTGGCATTGGCGATTTCCCTGCACGCGCCTGACGACGCGCTGCGCGATACGCTGGTGCCGATCAACCGGAAGTATCCGCTGGCGGAGCTGATGGCGGCTTGCAGACGCTACCTGGAAAAAGCGCCGCGTGATTTCGTCACCTTCGAATATGTGTTGATCGATGGCGTAAATGATCACGAACACGATGCCAAAGCCCTGATTTCCTTGACGCGACAGGTGTCTTGCAAGTTTAATATGATCCCTTTCAATCCTTTTCCCGGATCGGAGTATCGCCGTTCCCGTCCCGAGCGCGTTCGACGTTTCGTCGATGTCCTTTTGCGCGCGGGCGTCGTGGCGACGGTACGCAAGACCCGTGGCGAGGAAATAGAGGCCGCCTGCGGGCAACTGGCCGGACAAATCCGGAACAAGACGAAGCGCGTCGCGCCTACGGCGCGCGGCATGTTGGAGGAACAGACATCATGATGCAAAGCATAGTGCGGCGCTTGCCGCTCGTGGCGGCATGGATGGCGGCGCTGGCGGTCCTGCCGCTGGGCGCGCAGGTTGTGGTGCCGGAATCCATGCACAGCAACGAAACGGTCAGCAACGTCCGCAACCAGGCGCAGATCCACACGGAACTGGCGGCGCTGTATTTCCAGGCGGGCAGCATGCCGGTGGCGCTGGAGGAAACCAACATCGCCATTGCCGCCGACCCGCGTTACGCCTCGGCCTACAACGTGCGCGCGCTGGTGCATACCATCCTGCGCGAATTCGATGGGGCGGACGCCGATTTCAAGAAAGCCCTGAGCCTGGCGCCGAATGACCCGGACATCAACAACAATTACGGCTGGTTCCTGTGCCAGCGCGGCAGGGAGCGGGAATCCTTCCCCCATTTCATGATCGCCATCAAGAATCCCCTCTACGCCACGCCGGAGCGCGCCTATATCAACGCCGGTTCCTGCGCCATCAAGGTGGGCAATCTGGAAGACGCGCGCGCCCATCTGTTGCAGGCGCTGCGCATGGCCGGCGACCGGGAAACCGTGTCGCTGGCGCAGATACAGCTCATTTCGCTGGCGTACAAGGAAGGCAAGATGACGGAAGCGCGCAATCGCCTGCAGGAGATTATGCAGGCGGGCGTGACGTTGCCGCCGGACGCCCTGTGGCTGGGCATCCGGGTGGAGCACAAGCTGGGGCACCTGTCGGAAGAAAAGAGCCTGGCGGCACAATTGAAGCGTCTGTATCCCACTTCGGAGGAATACCAGGCCTACCTTTCGGGTAACTACGAATGAGCGAAACAAGTACCCCAAAAGACGGCAAGGCGGCGAATGCCGTTGCGGATGCGGCCGCGGAAACGCCCACGGGATTGCAGCACGTGCGCGAAGCCTTGCAGTCCAAACTGGCGGAACAACTGGAGCAGAACCCCGCCGCGGATTCGCAATCGGCGGACATGCTGTCGGCAGACATGCTGTCGGCAGACATGCAGTCGGCAAACCCGCCCGCGGCGGAAGTGCGGGTTGGACGGCAATTGAAGGCGGCGCGCGAGGCCGTAAAGCTTACCGTGCCCGATGTCGCGCAGCGTCTGCGCCTGGGCGAGCGCCAGGTCACTGCGCTGGAGGAGGGCGATCTGGCCGCCTTGCCGGGCAGGACCTTCGTGCGCGGCTTTGTCCGCAACTATGCCCGCGTGGTCAATCTGGAGGCCGCGCCGCTCCTGGAGACACTCGATGGCGTCGATAAACTGTCCGCGCCGCGGCTGAACCTGCCGGAATCCACGCATGTCGTCATGCCCGGCAGTCAGGAACAGGGCAGACGGGATTCGACGCGGGTGGTGGCGACCGGCCTTGTCTTGTTGCTGATTGCCATCCTGTTGTATTTCTTCTTGCCGGAACAGACCTGGATGCGCATCCGGGACGGTCAATGGCTGGAAAACCGGCAAACGGAAGAAAACGGGGCGCAGCTTGTGGATAATCCCGTGCTCGTGCCGGGCGAATCCTTGCCGGTGTCCATCTCGCCCGCGCCCGATGCCGCGGAGGATGCGCCCGTGGCGGCGGAAGTCGCGCCTTCCGCGTCGACGCCGCCCGCCGCGCCGCCTGCCGGGGGCGACGCGCAATTTTCCTTCACCCAGGAATCCTGGGTGGAAGTGCGCGACCGGAACAATGTCGTCATCAGTTCGCGGCAGCACGCGGCGGGCACGCGGCATGCCGTTTCCGGCGCTGCTCCGCTGACGGTCACGGTGGGCAGGGCTTCCGGCGTGACGCTCACCTACCGGGGAAAACCTGTGCCCCTGCGTCCCGGCGCGGGGAACGATGTCGCCCGCGTCGTCCTGCCTTGAGCGTTGCATGACGGCGCATTTTTGCGGCAAGCTGCCGGGACAACCCGATACCCATTCCTGCCGGGTCGGCGGCGTGCCGCTGGGCGGCAAGTCGCCGGTGGTGGTGCAGTCGATGACCAACACCGATACGGCGGATGCCGAGGCCACGGCGCGCCAGTGTTTCGAGTTGAGCCAGGCGGGTTCCGAATTGGTGCGCATCACGGTGAATACGCCGGAAGCCGCCGCCGCCGTGCCAGAGATTCGCCGTCGTCTCGACGATCTGGATTGTCCGGTGCCGCTGATTGGCGATTTCCATTACAACGGCCACCGCCTGCTTGCCGACTGTCCCGATTGCGCCATCGCGCTGGCCAAGTACCGCATCAATCCCGGCAATGTCGGCTTCGGGCAGAAAAAGGACGCGCAGTTTTCCGCCATGATCGATCTGGCCTGCCGCTACGAAAAGCCGGTGCGCATCGGCGTCAATTGGGGCAGCCTCGATCCGTCCGTGCTCGCCCGCATGATGGATGAGAACAACCGGCGCCATGCGCCGGACAGGAGTCTATCGGAAATCATGCGCGCAGCCCTGCTCGCTTCCGCCCTGGAATCCGCCGAACGGGCGGAAGAGCTGGGATTGCCGGGCGAGCGCATCATCCTTTCCTGCAAGGTTTCCGCCGTGCCGGATCTGATTGCCATTTACCGGGAACTCGCCGCCCGTTGCCGTTACGCCCTGCACCTGGGACTCACGGAAGCCGGCATGGGTTCCAGGGGCGTCGTCGCTTCCACGGCGGCGCTGGCGGTGCTGCTGGAGGAGGGCATCGGCGACACCATCCGCGTCTCGCTCACGCCAGAACCCGGCGCGCCGCGCAAGAAGGAAGTCGAAGTGGCGCAGGACATCCTGCAAAGCCTTGGGCTGCGCGTGTTCGCGCCGCAGGTGATCGCCTGCCCCGGCTGTGGCCGCACCACTTCCAGTCTCTTCCAGGAGCTTGCGCAACGGGTGCAGGCTTTTTTGCAGACGAAGATGGTAGAGTGGCAAAAGCAATACGCGGGGGTGGAACATCTGCGCGTGGCGGTCATGGGTTGCGTGGTCAATGGCCCTGGCGAATCGCGGCACGCGCAGGTCGGCATTTCGCTTCCCGGCGCGGGCGAAGCGCCGTCCGCGCCGGTCTATGAGGATGGCGTCAAGACCGCGACCCTGAAGGGTGAACATCTCGCCGACGAATTTCTGGACATCATCACCCGCTATGTTGCCCGCAACTACGCGCGCAAGGAGGAATAGACGCTCGTGAGCCAACCGCTTGCCCAACAACGCCCACGCCTGCAATCCGTGCGCGGCATGAACGACATCCTGCCGCCGGAAGCCGAACACTGGGCGCGTCTCGAAGCCGCCGTCATCGCCTGTCTGGAGGGTTACGGCTACAGACCCATTCGCCTGCCCATCGTCGAGCCGACGCCGCTTTTTACCCGCGCCATCGGGGAAGTCACCGACATCGTGGAAAAGGAGATGTATTCCTTCGCCGATAGTCTGAATGGCGAGGCGCTCACCCTGCGTCCCGAAGGCACGGCGGGCTGCGCGCGCGCCGTCATCCAGCATGGCCTGGCGAACCAGTCGGCGCAGCGTCTCTATTACCTGGGGCCGATGTTTCGTCACGAGCGTCCGCAAAAGGGGCGTTATCGCCAGTTCCACCAGATTGGCGCGGAAGTCTTCGGCCTTGCCGGCCCGGACGTGGATGCGGAACTGATTTTGCTGACGCGGCGCTTGTGGCGCGATCTGGGGCTTGCCGACATGCAATTGCAATTGAACAGCCTGGGGCAGCCGGAAGAACGCGCCCGTCACCGCGCCGATCTGATTGCCTATCTCGAGGGCTTCGCGGAAAAGCTGGATGAAGACGCCCGCCGCCGCCTGCAAAGCAATCCCCTGCGCATTCTCGACAGCAAGAACCCGCTGGTGCAGGAGATTTGCGCGGGCGCGCCCAATCTGCTGGACTATCTCGGCGAGGAGTCGCTGGCGCATTTTGCCGCCTTGCAGCGGATCTTGCGGGACGCGGGCGTCGAGTTCGTCCTCAATCCGCGTCTGGTGCGCGGCCTGGACTATTACAATCGCAGCGTCTTCGAGTGGGTGACGGATAAGCTCGGCGCGCAGGGCACGGTCTGCGCGGGCGGACGCTATGATGGCCTCGTTGCGCAACTGGGCGGCAACCCCACGCCCGCCTGCGGCTTTGCGCTGGGCGTGGAGCGCCTGATGGCGCTCTGCGCCGCCCAGGAGCAAGGGGGCATGGCGGCGGCGAAAGTGCCGGAGGTCTATCTGGTGCATCAGGGGGAGGCGGCCAGCCGTCTTGCCTTTCGCGTGGCGGAAGCGTTGCGCGATGCGGGCGTGAAGGTGCTTTTGCACTGCGGCGGCGGCAGTTTCAAGGCGCAGATGAGAAAAGCCGATGGCGCGGGCGCGGCATTCGCCGTTATCATTGGCGACGACGAGGCGTCTTGCGAGGAAGCGCAGGTAAAGGCGTTGCGCGATGCCGCGGCCGGACAGCGGCGCGTGCGTGTCGACGCGCTGCCCGGCCTCATTTGTGAACATTTTTTCAACGATACGGTACAAAAGGAAAACGAACATGGCAGCATATGATTTGGAAGAACAGGAGCAGGTCGAAAACCTGAAAGCCTGGTGGCAGCGTTACGGCAATCTGGTGGTCGGCTGCGTCTGCGTGGCGGCGCTCGCCATTTCCGGCTATACGCTCTGGAACGGTCATCAGGCGCGGCAGTCCGCGCAGTCCGGCGAACTCTACGCCGCCCTGCAACAGGCCATCGACAGGGGCGAAGGCGTCCAGGTGCGCGGACTGACCGGCGAACTCACGAACCGCTTCGCCGGCACTCCCTATGCCTCGATGGGCGTGCTCCTCGCCGCCCGCTACGCCATCACCACGAATGACGCCAAGACCGCCAGGGCGCAGCTTGCCTGGGTGGCCGAAAACGACAAGGACGAGTTTGCCGATATTGCCCGCCTGCGCCTGGCCGGAGTGTTGCTGGACGAAAAGGAGTATGACGAGGCCATCAAGCAACTCAGTCGTCCGCCCGCTGCCGCCTTTGCCGTCAGTTACGCCGATTTGCGCGGCGATATTTTCCTTGCCCAGGAAAAGAAGGCGGAAGCCAAGGCGGCCTGGGAAGAAGCCAAGGCGCTGCTGGAAAAGGGCGTGGAAAAAGAGCAGACCCGGACGGAAGACGCCATCGTCCTGATGCTGTTGCAGCAAAAACTCGACGCGCTGGGCGGCGCGGCCTGATGCGCGCCCGGTTTGCCCGCGCGTGGCGCATCGGTCTGGCGGCGGCTGGCGTGGCGCTCCTTTCCGGCTGTTCGTGGCTGAATCCCTTCGCCAGTTCGTCGCCCAACAAGATGGCGGCGCTTCCCTCTCTCAAGGCGACGGTGGAGGCGCGTATCGACTGGTCGTATTCCATCGGCAAGGCCGGGAATTTCGTGTTCCATCCCGCCGCCAGCGGGGAGGCCGTCTTCGTTGCCGCCCAGGATGGCAGTCTTGCCCGTCTGGAAAATGGCGTCGAAAAATGGCGCGTCAAGACCGGCAAGCCGCTTTCCGCGGGCGTGGGCAGCGATGGGGAGCGGGTGGCCGTGGGGACGCGCACGGGCGAGGTGCTGGTGTTTTCCGCGCAAGATGGCGCGTTCCTGTGGCAGGCAAGGGCCAGCAGTGAAATTTTCGCGCCGCCCCTGGTGGAAGGCGATCTCGTGTTCGTCAAGAGCGGCGACCATCGTCTTGCCGCCTTCGAGGAAACGGGCAAGCAAAAATGGACCTACCAGCGGCCATCGCCCAGCCTGTCGCTGCGGGACGCATCCCCGATGCAGGCGATGGAAAACCTCGTCCTGACCGGCTTTCCCGGCGGCAAGCTGGTGGCGATTTCCCAGGAAAATGGCGCGCCGCTTTGGGAAGGCACGGTGGCGTTGCCGCGTGGCGCGACCGAATTGGAGCGCGTTGCCGACGTTTCCGCGCCGCCCGCCGTGCTCGGCGCGACGGTCTGCGCCGTGGCCTTCCAGGGGCGCGTCACCTGTTTCGATTTCGCGCAGGGCGGCAATATCCTGTGGACGCGCGACAATCTTTCTTCCTATGCCGGCCTGGCGCTGGATGGCCGTGGCGTCTATGTCACGGACGACATGAGCGCCCTGCACGCGCTGGATCTGGCCTCCGGCGGCAGTCGCTGGAAGATGGAAAAGCTCCTGCGCCGCAAGCTCACCGCGCCGCTGGCGCTGGGCGCGTACCTGGTGCTGGGCGATGCCGAGGGCTACCTGCACATCATCGACAAGACGGACGGCGCGCTCGCCGGACGCCTGAAGGTCGACGGCCCGATCACCGCCGCGCCCCAACCCTTGCCCGGCGGCAAGTTCCTGATACAAACCCAGTCCGGACGCGTTTATGGCGTGAGCCTGCGCTGATTCAGAGGACAGAAGACAGAGGACAGAGGACAGAAATCGGAGTGGCCGCTGCGCGGCCTATGTAGGGGCGCACTGCGTGCGCCCGCTTACCGCGCACAGCGCGCCACAGAACCACCGGAGCCAACCATGCCCAACCCACGACCCCGGATTACTGGATACAGAGCACAAAGCGAGCACAGCGAGCGCTCTGTCTTCTGTCCTCTGTCTTCTGAACCCCTGAAATGATCGAGACTGATGACCTTGCGGCGGAGCCGGGAGACCGTCTGATTGCGCCGCGGGCGCGTTCCGGCGCGGAGGAGGTGCAGGAGCGCGCCTTGCGTCCGCGGCGGCTGGCGGAATATACGGGGCAGAGCCGCATTCGTGAGCAACTGGAGATTTTCATCCAGGCGGCGCGCGGGCGTGGCGA
>JAITEO010000102.1 GCA_031281985.1 Zoogloeaceae bacterium
GCAGCGCGTTCCACTCGTAGGTCTTGATCTCGACGGAAAAGCCGAAAAGTTCGCGTATCGCCGCGATCATCATCACCGTGTAACCATCCAGCGACCCGTCGTCCCGATAAAAGCATTCAGAGCCTTCCATCACGCCGTAGATAAAGGTCTTGCGCTTGGCCAGCACCTTTTCAATGGCCTGGATTTCTTCCGCTGTGATACCGGGAATTTCGCGGAAGTTTGCGGGAAGGGCGTTGTTTTCCACTGGAGCGGCGGTGGCGGAAAGACAGGCCATCGCCAGAAAAAACGCCGAAAAAAAACGCACAACCAGACGCCACGCCACGCCCGACGGACGGTCGTTTCTGCATTCACGTTCTTGCATCATCCCTCCCCCCCAAGGAAGAATCGTCATGCGACTACCCGGCCTGGATGTCAAGGATTTTTGTATGTATCCATCCAGACGATCATTGAATTGTCCGCTTTTTCATGCGGGATGCCAATTGTTGCGGGCATTGGGTGCTGTGGGCATTATGGTGCGATTAAAAATGGAGGAAGACCGTCCAGACGAAGCGCCGACGCGCACGGAAGGCGTCCCGAAGGGACGCGATTTGGATAACCCCCGGCGTCAGCCGGGGGGAACATGGCCTCAAGATCAGATAGCCCCAACGGGGCGTTACGTCGTGCCGTCACATCGGCACATGCGTCGTTCCCGGCAGAGCCGCTATCGCAATCGTTTTTCGTACACGGGGGCAACGAATGGTTTTTCCCATGCTGCCGCTGCGGGTAACGCCCCGTTGGGGCTATCGAGGGTGGGATGGGCTGCCACGCCCCCGGCTGACGCCGGGGGTTATCCAAATCGCGTCCCTTCGGGACGCTCCCGGATTTTCAGATGCGTTCGCGCTCGAAAAAAGCGCGAGGTCTCGTGGTCGATTTCGATACGGTTGGCGGAAAACTTTGGAGTGCATCCAGATAAACGGGGGCAAATATCATTTTGGCATTCTCCACTTTTCATCGCACCCGGGCATTATCGCGTTCGGCGTTTTCTCCGGCCTTCATCCGGCGGGGATATAATCCGGCGGGTGTGCGCATCTTGCGGGGGGATTGGTTTTTCTCATGAATCTTCATCGGATGTTGCTTTTGCTTTGGGCAAGGCAGGGACAGATCGATCCGGCGTGTTTGCCGGAGGCATTGCGGCTGGCGGGCGCTTTTCCCTCGGTGGACGACTGGCGGCGGTTCGCGGATCGGGTGTTGCTGGCGCTGGCGGTGCTGGCCTTGTCCTCTGGCTTGATTTTCTTTTTTGCCTACAACTGGAGCCTGGGGCATTGGGGGCGTTTCGCGCTGGCGGAGGGCGCGTTGATCCTGGCGCTCTTTGGCGTCTGGCGGTTGGGGCTGGCGCGTCCCAGCGGGCAGTCCAGTCTTTTTGCCGCCGCCCTGAGCCTGGGCGCACTGCTGGCGCTCATCGGGCAGACCTATCAGACGGGCGCGGATACCTGGGAACGCTTTGCCGTCTGGTGCGTCCTGATCCTGCCCTGGGCATTGCTGGGACGCTTGTCCCTGTTGTGGCTGTTCTGGCTGGCGCTCCTCAATGTTGCCCTGTTCTTGTATCTGGCGCCCGGTTTCGAGTCCGATTACGACTGGCGGAAGTTCTTCTTCGTCAATCTGTGCGCGCTGGCCTTGTGGGAAGGCGCGGGACGGCGGTTTGCCGAATTTCGCAGCCGCCTCGCGCCGCGTCTGGTGGCGCTGGTGGTGGCCTGTTTCGTGACCTATGGCGCGGTGAAAAATGGTATCTGGGAGAATTGGAAGGAGGCGTCGTGGGGCAACCATGTCCAGGACGGCAAGGACGCGCTGCTGATCTGGGCGTTGTGGGGCGCGGGCTGCTGGTATTTTTATCGCTATCGCGCGCGGGATTTCTTTCCGCTCGCGCTGGTTGCCGCTTCCTTTCTTCCGCTGGTGAGCACGGCGCTGATTTGCCTGCGGATCGAATTCGCGTGGCCGTACGGCGAATTTTCGATGATCCTGCTTACCGGGGCGCTAATCGTCGGCATCACCCTGGGCCTTGGCTTCGGCTTGTGGCGCGTCCATGAACGCATGCTGGCCGAGGCGCGGGAAAGAATTGCGAGGGATGCCGCATGAAACCGCAGGAACTCTGGAATACCCTGCATGCCGCCGGTTTTACGCGCCAGGAAGAAATGCCCGCCGTCGCCCCGCCCGCGCCCTGGTACCTGGAGACGATACGCTTTCTCGCGCTGTGGACGGGCGCTGCGCTCATCGTCTGTGCCATCGTCTTTGCCATCGTAGTTTTCGTAGGCGACGTCGCCGTTGTCGCGGGTCTTTTTCTTTTCTTCGGATTGCTGCTGGTCGTTCTGGCCTGCTGGCTTTTCCGCACCCATCCGGGACACTTTTTTCTCGGCCAGCTTGCCCACGCAGCCAGTCTGTGCTGGGTGGGACTGCTCGTGATTGCGCTTGCCGTGTTTCCGGGGGAGAAAATACTGCTCTCCATCCTGTTGGCGCTTGCCCTTCTCGTGTTTTGCACCATGAACAACTTCGTGCAACGCCTGGTTGCGGCCTGCGCGGCATTGTTCGTTCTTGTCGCGCTCGGCACCGGGATGCTGTGGCTGGACTGTTTGGGTATCGCTCACATGTCGTCGTACTGCCCCGGCTACATGCGCCCCGGGATGCTGTGGCTGGAATGTTTGGGGGTCGCTTGCAGTGTTGCCTTTGTCCTGGTCTGGCAAATGGAGATGAAGACGCTCCACTATTCGCGCAACCAGATCTGGCGCAGCATGGGGTACGCGCTGGCGCTGTTCCTGCTGGTGGCGATGAACGTTTCGTTCGCGTTTTGGATGTGGATGGATCCGATAGATTCGATAGATTCGAGCGGATTGCCGCCAGACCCCCCGCGCATTTTGCGGACGCTGCGGGTCTTGTCGGGCTTGCCGCTGTTCTGGTTTGCCGCCTGGTTCCTGAAGAAGGAAGGCGTGTCCTTTTCCAGCCGTCCCGTGCGGATTCTCCTGGGCGCTACGCTCTATATTGCCTTGGCGGGCATGGAAATGCCCTTCGTTGCCGTCGCCCTCCTGATCCTCGTCACCGGCTTTGCGGCCAACGCGCCGGTGTTGCTGGGAATCGGCGCGGTCATGCTCTTGAACGTATGCGGGCAGTATTACTACTGGCTGGAAGTGAGCCTGTTGCGCAAATCGCTCTATCTGCTGCTGACGGGCGGCGTCCTTCTGGCCTGCCGTCTGGCGCTCCGGAAAGGTCTGAGGGAGGACGAGCATGCATGAGATAGAGCGCAAGGCGCTGGCGGTGCTGATCGGCGCGTTGATTCTCGTTGGCGTCAATTACGTGATCTACCGCCGCGAACATCTGTTGCGCGAGGGGCAGGCGGTGTTTCTGGAACTTGCGTCGGTCGACTGGATGCAGGAGGACGACAACATCATGGTGCTGGATTTTCAAGTGACGCACGCCATAGACCGCGCGCACGACTCGTATGATGGGACGACCCGAAGCGGCATTGTGGTGTTGCGGCTGGATGAACGCGGCGTCGGTCATTTCGAGCGCCTGGGCGAATGCGCGGCGCTGCAAGCCAGTGAAATCTGCATGCGCTATCAGCGGCAGCCGGGCGATTGGCGCAGGGAAAGCCGACTTTCCACCGACGCGTTCTTTTTCCAGGAAGGCACGGGCGAGCGCTATGCGGCGGCGCGCTACGGCGAATTCCGCGTCGCCCCAAACGGCGTCGCGCTGCTGAAAACCTTGCGTGACGCGAATCTGCAACTGCTGGGCGACGCGCCGGAAGCGCCAGAAGATGACGACGCCGAGGATGCTTCCGAATAGGGGAAACGACATGAAAAAGGCGCTGTTCGGCGCGGTGTGCGCGTTCTCGTTGTTCTGCGCGGGGCAGGCGCGCGCGGAAGAAAATTCCATTGTCACGCCGAAGCGCATCCTGCGCGATTTTTATTTTGAATACGCTGGCTGTCGAGGCGAAGGCGATGACTCCGGCGCTTTGCGCATTCATCGCAAGAAAACCGGAGCACTCGTGCAAACCCTCGGGATATGCCTCGACGCGTGGCATGACTCCGGCGACGACGCGCCGCCCGCTGGCGCGCCGGATTATCGCTGGACGAGGCAACTGCATGCGGGGGATTTCAATTTCGACGGGCTGGAGGATTTTGCCGTCTCCCATTCCTGCAAGGACGTCCATTGCGCGGAGGACTACTATCTGTACGATCCCAAGCGCCAACAGTTTCGCTACGGCTTTGACCTTTTTGGCTACGACATGGACTTCGATCCGGCAAGCAAAACCATCCGCGTATTGGCGCGCGGCAACGCGACCACGCAGTATCGAACCACCTATCGCGTCCGGGACTTTGCCTTGCTGCCGGAATCCACCTGCACGCGCTCCCTTGATCCCGCCGGGCCGGATGCGGGCATCGCCGCGACCCTGTCCGGCGGCAATCTCGCGCTGGATCTGCGCTTTACGCAGGACGGGGAAACCTCCCGCGACTTTTCCGGCACGGTGCGCTTTTCGCTCGGCAAAAGCGCCTTGCCGCAATGCCTCTTGCGCCTGAAGGACAAGAAGGTGCTGACCTACGACGCAAAAGGCCAGGCGCGGCGCGTGGCCTGGACGCTGGATGTCCACTGCGGCGTCAAGCAGTTTGGCACGCTTTCCCTGGTTCTTTCCGACACCGAAGGCGAATGGATTCAGGGCAGCTACCGTCAATTGGGGGACGGCAAGGTCATCGCGCTCAAGGTGGATTATTTTTGCGCGACCTGCGCTGCTGGCAAAGGAAATTGCGAATGAGCGGGAGTGCAATCCAAAGTGGAGGAAAACCTTTCCAGACGAAGCGCCGCCCTTGCTGTTCCCTCCCCCGCTTGCGAGGGAGGGTGGGTCGAGGCTGGGAGAGAGCGTCTTGTTCCATGCAGCGCGTTAGCGCCCTTGCAGGCTGCAAACTTTCCCCAAAAAACCCTGACAACGCGCCGTGCCACCCCCTCTCCCGCCCTGCCGGGCACCCTCTCCCCCAAAGGATTGGGGGAAAGGGGACGGCAAGCGGCGGCGCTGCGTTTGTTTCCTCCCCCTTTCACTGCCCCCGTGCGCAACAGCAAACCGCCATGAAGACGTGATATGCTCATCCCACTGGTACTCCCTGGGAGATCAGGGCTGCATTCCCAAGGCTGGATTACTTCCCGGCAGAACCTCATCCGGACAAGGTGGAACCCTTGAAACAATGGCCATGCTTCCTGCAGGAATTCTTCAATAATGATGATGACACCCTCCTCTTCGCGCATCTGGATGCGCATGGCGGATGATTTCGACCGTGCCATGATCCCGCCCGCTTCCCCGAACAGATTTCCGCCTCCGGCTAACGAAAGCGAACCGCGATGACCCTCACGCTCATTGTGCTGGCGTCGTTTGCCGTTGCGGTCTGGTATGTTCCGTTCCGGCTGAAAAAGTTGCTCGGGCTGCGCAGGGCGTGGCCGTGGCATGTTTTGTCCGCCGCCGTGGTCGCGGGCTACCTGCTGATCG
>JAITEO010000109.1 GCA_031281985.1 Zoogloeaceae bacterium
CCGGATTTATCCCATTCATCGGTCAGCGCCTTGCGCACCTCGATGGATTTGATGCGCTGGTTGATCCAGTTCTCGCTGTAACCCAGGCGACGGTAGTCCTGGATGGCGCGGTCGATGGAGCGTTCCGGGTCGACGGTTTCATCCAGGCGTTCGCTGCCGACCCGTGCCAGCCACAGCTTGAACGGTTCGGCACGTTTGCTGGGGATGGACTGGATGAGGCGCAGAATTTGCTCGGTGTCGGCCACGTCGGTCAGCCGCAGCTTGCCGTCGGCGGCGCGCATCTTCAAACCGTGACAACTCGTCACGGTTTCGTTGCCTTCCTCTTTGAGGCGCTGTTTCAGCTTGCGCCAGTAAGCCGTGGGGTCGATGCTTTCGGTCAGCACAGCCACGATGTCTACAATCGAGAACCACCACTTCTCATCATCGGCATCCCATTCGGCGCGAACCTGATGGGACTCAAAGAGTTTGATCCTGTTGCTTTCTTCTGTCATGCGTTTTCCCCTCCAGATCGGCGCTTGCGGCAGTCCAGCAAAGGCAAAGGATAGCAGGAAACAGAAGACGGAGCGGCGATATGCGTCTTTGTGGTACTCTGATTGGCGTGTATCATGACAAACACGCAACCACGGAATATCGGCCACAGACTACAGCGCGAGCATGATGAACGCGTTGTCTTCTTTCCTCCGCACCCTCAAATCAGGATGGATACATGAAACGGCAATCGAACAGCGAACTGATCGAGACGCTCCGGGAGGTTCTGGTTTCGCTGGACTTGCCGGTGACATTGGAATCCGGGCGGATCGTGCTCGCCGATGGCATTCAGATCGCGGCAGAGGCGCTTGAAACGCATCTTCTCGCAAACGAAATGGTCCAGACGGCGACATCGATTACTGCCTGGCATGACATTTTCTTTCCAGGCGGCCTCACGGAATTCCAGCACGCCATCGGCACGAACGAAGCTGCCGCATGGAACGACGGTTGCAAAACCTGGGCGCAACAAAATCTCGTCACGCTGCAAGACGCCATCAAGGACGTGCCGGATCGCTGCATGCAAATGGAGGCAAATTTTCCAGATGGCCGGACGCGGCAGATCATCCTTGGCCCGGCGATACGCCATCAAACCGTCGTGGCAGCAGAACAAGACGAGGCGCATCCCTTTTGTCCCTGTTGTTTATTTACCCATAGCGGCAACGCCGAGGTGCTTGGCGGCTTGCTGGAATCGTCTGCATTCCTGGGAATCTATTTTTTCGTCTTTCGCAATGAAGGAAATTTCAACGCGGATTGCCGCATCAACGGAGAAGATTTTCCCGATGCGCTTCCATTTCTTGTCGAATACGCCAAAACCTGGCCTGGACACGCGCTCGAATTCCGCAAACAATATGTCGTATTGCGCGACAAGCCAGGACAAGGAGAAAGCCATGCATAACCCGCCACGGATCACGGACTACAGACCACGCCACGCGCGCCCTGTCTTCTGCCCTCGGGAATTCATTTCACGATGAGACAGGCAAGAATTCCGGCGGACGGTGCGCGTCGGCAAACCTCAGCGCGCCAGGAGGCGATAAGCGAGCAGGAGATTGCGGACTTTACCCGGCAGCTCGCCACGATGCTGAAGGCGGGACTGCCCATGGCGAACGCGCTGGAAACCATGTCGCGCGGGCAACACCGTTCCGCGGCCGCCAATCGGATGCTGGCGGACATTCGCTGCAAGATCGGGGAGGGAAGTTCGTTTTTTACCGCGCTGGAAACCGCTCCCTTCCGGTTCGATACGCTCTATCTTCAGCTCGTGTGCGCCGGAGAGCAGACGGGCGCGCTGGATGCCCTTCTGGAACGGCTGGCCAGCCAGATGGAACGCGCCCTGGCGATCAAGGGCAAGCTCAAATCCATGCTCTATTACCCCGCCCTGAACATCCTCGTCGCACTGGTCATGATTGCGATCGTGTTCCCCGGTCTCTTTTTCCCCGTGCTGCTGTCGCTTGCCGCGCTCATCGGCGGCGTCTGGGGGATTCTCAAAGCCCGGAAAACGTCGAGGGATTTTCGCATCGGGGTGGATCGCCTGTTGCTGGACCTCCCGGTTTTCGGCAAGCTGGCACGCGACAGCGCCATCGCGCGCTGGAGCCGCGTCCTGGCTACGGCATACGCATCCGGCATGCCATTGATCGAGGCCGTGCGCTTATTGGACGGCGCAACCGGCAACCATGTCTATGACCGTGCCTGCCACCATATCCATTTCGCGCTCGAGCGCGGCGACACCTTGTTGCAGGCGGTGCAGGCCGCCCGCGTTTTCCCCGAAGTGGTGCTGCAAACCATCACGGTTGGCGACTCCACGGGAAAACTGGACGGCGCGCTCAACAGACTCGCCGAATATCACGAACAGGAAGTCGACCTCCGCACCGCAACCATCATCAGCCTCATCCCCCCGATCATCACCATCGTGCTGGGTATCCTGGTTGGCATCCTGCTGGTCATATTTTACACCGGCCGCTTTTCCGCCATCGATAGTCTTGGCCTGTGAGCCGCCCGGCAAAACATGCCTTGCAAAATAAGCAAGCCATTGCGCGGAATTTTTTGAAGTTGGGGATGTCGCTTGGGGATATTGCGCATGCGACCGGCCTTTCCCAAGCCGATCTTTTGCAGCTTCAGTCCGAAGGCCAGCCTCGGCATTGAAGGCTCGGTTCGATGCGCGGGCGCATTCTGTTTCCACCCCGCCAAGCGGGAATCATTTATCCCCGGAGCGTCCAATCGCTGTTTCCAGCAAGGCAAGAAAGTCGTGTTCGTCGCGTACCTGGCTGACTTCGCGCGCGGTGACGGTGTAGCCGTGTGGTCTGGCGATGGCTTCGTAGCGCGGGATGCGGGAGCGGAAGAGGCGCGGGAAGATCCAGCGGGTGAAGTCGTCCGGGTCGGCGTCCAGGCGGTCTGGCGTATCCTTCAATCCGCGCTCCGCCCGGTAGCGCGGCAATTCCTGGGCGAGAAAATCGGGACGGTAATACAGCGGCTTGGGATCGCTTTGCGCGCGCTGGATCAGCACCGCTTCTTCCTCCGGCGTCGTCACCTGAATGTAGAGCAGCAGCGTATGTTCGGCAAGCAACTCGATCACGCCGGGCGCTTCCAGTTCGCAGAGGCTGCCGCCCACGTCATTGACGAAGTGGCTGTAGCCGTAGACCTCCCAGGCTTTCTGGATGAAGGCGGGGACATCGCGCATCGCGGCGATTTCCGCCTCGCGGTAGAGCGCCTGGCGGCGGGAAAACTCGGCAAGCGGCAGGCCGCCGCGTTCGGGGTCTCCGGGTTTGCCGACAAAGGACAGCACCGGGCCGAGATCATCGACCTTGATGTTGTTCGAGATGTCGATCCAGTCGCGCCGCAACAGCGTCCGCAGCAAAGGGACGGACATGGCCTCCTGCTTTACCAGATCCAGGATCGGCTCGTCGAGATAGCGCTTGCCGATGCGGTAATCCGCCGAATAGTGAAACCAGTCGTGCCGCCGCAACAATGACGCCAGCCAGGTCTTGCCGACGCCCGACATGCCCAGCAGGGTCACTTTCTTGCGCGGCCAGGCGCGAAAGGCGGCGGGCGTGAATTGCATGCGTTCGCCTCCCGCCTCTATTCATCCCGGTTTTTCGGGTCGTCGAAGAATTCCCGCGCCAGCTTGAATACCACCGGACTCAAAAGCAGCAGCGCCACCAGATTGGGGATCGCCATCAGGCCGTTGAACAGATCGGA